>JAAYDK010000065.1 GCA_012729295.1 Spirochaetales bacterium
AGGAACGTCTTGTCGCTTCTGAAGAGTTTCTCAGAAGAATCCCTGCTCTTGTACAGGTCGATGGCATCCTGTGCTGACATCTTCTCTGAGGTGACAATGGAGAAGTACCCACAGAGAGACAGTTCCTGCTCGATTACATCGGCTCGCTCTTTCCAGTGAACAAGTGCTTTGCTCTGCTCATTGTAATAGAGCTCAAAGTACTGTTCGTACGTATCAGGAAGCTGCACAGGCTTCATCCGGTACTTCTCAAGCATCTTTCCCATCTTTTCAAGTTCGAGCTCCAGGGAGCTTCTCTGTGCATACTGGAGTGCTGTGGAGTGGAAGAGATGGAAATACCGGCCCTTTTTATCATCAGCAAACAGCTTCGCCTTTATGGTCTTTCCGTAGATCCTGTGTCCATTGATGAAACAGCTGCGATCGACCTCGAAACTTCCTTTGTGCTGCAGCACGAGTTCTGAGACGAGCCGTTTCTTGCCTTTGACCATGATGATGAATTCATAGCCGCAGGAATCCATATACTGGATATTCGACTTGCAGAAGTACCCGCGGTCAAGAATGAAGCCGCAGCGACGGTAACCGTAGCTTTTTGCCTTCTCCAGCATATACTGTAGCTGGGAGACATCAACAATACTGCCGGGATACGCCTCGTAAAATAAGGGGACCCTGTTGGTCTTGTCGTAGGCGACAGAAAAGTTGAATACGGGAAGGCCTTTGCCGCTTTTTGCATGGCCGTACTCTATCATCTCGATGTCGCCGGCCTGACAATCCTTGTTTGTGGAATCATAGGAGATATAGATTTTCTCTCGGTGATCCCGTTTTTCATTCCATCGGTTAAGAAAATCAACACTGCACCACTCAGGCATGGTAGACAGGAATTCGGACACCTTTGAATCGCTGCAGATCTTCATATCCTGAGTGAACAGGGGATGGTTGTACGCATAATCGGGATAGTACTGCCCGGCATTGTTCTCGCTGACGATGGAAAATGCAGCCAGATCCAAAAACAGCCCGGCATCCCGTCCGATGATATCTTCAACGAGACCAAACAGATCGTAATGCCTGATGATGTCTTTGATAACCAACCAGGAACCGACTCTCAGGCAACAGCTCCTGGAAACGTCACGATTGATATGTGACAACTCTGCGGTAGGGAAGTACTTCAGAAAATTCCCATTGGGATACATCTTCCTTTCATCGTCAGGAGAAAGTTTCCCGATCACAGCCCTCTTGGGAACATTGTACTTCCTGACAGGATCATAGACGCGATCGTACTCATAGAAGATGTAGGTCGAATCCTTCTTCCTCTGGGTCACGATTTTCCCGCTCACATCCGGGATGTCGACAAGTGCTTTCAGATACATCGGTTCCGCCTTGTTTGAGTTATACTTTCTAACTCAAATTATAGCAGAACAAACCAGTATTTACAACAGAAATCATGCTCCTTTTTCTAATATTGTAATGATTTGCCGGTAGTTTTTCGGCCTACAAGGTCGATTGAGTAATAATTATTTTAGGAAGTTCAGAATAGGACTTGCCGCTCTTCTTGAAGGCATCGAGCAAATCTTTGGCGATGACCTCGTCCCGTTTTGCCATGGCCGCCTCCAATGCTGTGATGGCAGTCTCGTACTTGGCCTTCGCTTTGATGACCACTTCCTTCGCCTTCACAATTTCCGACTCAATGGTTGCCATTGATTTTGTCCGTGCCATCTCAAGCCTCCTGTGCCTTGGTCTTCATCAGTAGTTTTCCCAATTCGACCGCACACTTGTGCACATGGGCCGCATCGAGACCGAAGGCCTTCAGCGGATTCTTTTGCCTCGCAGTCACCGCATGGTCAAGCCGATAGATGCCGTCCATCTGTTTGATCATCTCGATCTTCTCCAGTTCCTTGATCGCCGCCGGGACTGTCATGTAGTTCGGCTTCCCCACATAGGCTTCCATCTCGTCCCTGAGTTGGCAATACATCCGGTTGCGGATGATCAGGGCGACAAATTCCACGAAGATCTTGCCGGAGATCGACTCGTCGGAATGGACCCTGGCACTTCGGTTGCCGAGGTAGGACTTGTCTCCCCGAAACAGTTTCTCCTGCTGGTCCCTGCTCTTGTAGAGATCCAAAGCCTCCTTCGCATCCATGTTCGCCGAGGTAACGATCACAAAGTACCCACAAAGGCCAAGCTCCCGTTCAATCACGTCAGAACGCTCGTTTCCAAAGAGGAACAGATCCTGCTTCTCGTCATAGACAAGATCGAAGTACTCGGAGAATGTGTGGGGGAAGGAAGCGTATTTCATCTCATAGGAAGAGATGATTTTCGCCATGCGGTCGATTTTGGTTTCCACCTCTTCCTTTTCCGCACTATCCTTCGCACTGCTGTAGTACAGGTGGAAGTACCGTTCCTTGGCATCCGACGCATACAATCGTGTCCGGACGGTCTTTCCGTAGACCTTGTGCGATCTGATCGAACAGGCGCGATTGCTTTCAAAGGTTCCCTTGTGCTCGGTGATGAGGCCGCTCACCAGACCTGCCATGCCCTTGATCATGATGACAAAATCGTAGCCGCATTCGTCCATGTAGGCGATGTTTCCTTTGCTGAAATACCCCCGGTCGAGGATGAACCCGACGTTCCGGTACCCATACCCCCTGGCTTTTTCCAGCATGAACTGCAGCTGGGAGACATCGACTATGCTTCCCGGATACTCCTCATAGAACAGCGGTTCGCGGTTGGTCTTGTCGTAGGCTACGGCATAGTTGAACACCGGCAACCCCCGATCCTCCTTCGGATGGCCAAATTCCACGATCGAGATGTCTCCGGCCTGGCAGTTCTTGTTCGTCGAGTCGTAGGAGATGTAGATCCGTTCGCGGTGATTCCTCTTGCGGTTCCATTCATTGAGAAATGTGCAGATGTGATCGTCGCTGATCGAAGACAGGAAGGAAGAAACCTTCGAATCGCTGTAGATCCGCATGCCATCGGTGAACAGGGGATGGTTGTATGCGTAATCGGGATAGTCTTGCCCCGCATTGCTCTCGCATACGATGCTGTAGGCGGCAAGATCCAACAGGAAAGATCCTCCCCCTCCAAAGATTCCATCCAGCATGTCTTGAAGCCCATAGTCCTCGACGACCTTCCCGATCACCAGATAGGCACCGATACGCAGGCAGCTGCTCCGCTCGAAGCCGGCTTTTTCCCGGGGGATCTCGACATCGGGAAAGTACCTGAGGAAGTTCTGGTTGGGGAACATCAGAGAAGGGTTTTCCTTGCATTGCTTGCCGATGGTGGTCCGCTTGGGGATGTTGAATCTCCGGAGCGGATCATAGGTCCGCCCATACTCGAAGTCGATGTAGACGGTGTCCTTGAGCCGCTTGCGAACGATCTTTCCCGGAACGTCGGGTACCTGGACAAGAAAATCGAAATACACCATGCGCCTCCCAAATAGAGTAACAATTGTTACTCTTACACAGTGGCACACCCCCGCATGGAATGCAAGACAAAAGATGGACAAACCCTTACAGATAGTGGCGTTGTCTCAAGCCGAGACCCGGAGCATCGGATTGAGTGGAAATTCCTTCAGGAAGTTCAGATTCTACTGGTTTTTTATTTTTTTTAAGTCTCATAACGAGATGAATAATATCGGTCTTTATCGATTTTCCGTGTTATAATGACCGAAAACCATCACCGCTTTTCGCACTTAGCTCATCTTATGCACATTGTTGCAGCATAGGCGGGGACAAATTATTAGGAGGACCGTGCACATGGTAAAAGACTCATGGTGCAAGCGAGTGCTGCCGATACTGGTGCTCATAGTTGTTCTGCCAGGCGTTTTGAATGCCCAGAACAATTTCAACGAGGATATTCGTCAACGGGCAAACGAGCTGGCAACCGTCATCGTTGAGGATTTAGGCGCCTATAGTATTCAATTTGCCCTAATGTCGCGTGGAGAAATCATTGTTTCAAATGTCGTAACGAATTCACACACGATTCATCATATGCCGTACGATAACCAAACCTATTACGGGATTGGCTCGATGAGCAAGATGTTTCCCACTGTGGCAATCATGCTACTCGCCGATCAAGGCATAATCGATTTAGACGAGACAGTGGCGACATATCTTCCCGATTTCACCATGGCTGACGAACGCTATACCGAGATAACTGTACGGATGCTCCTTAATCACTCTTCTGGATTACTTGGTTCTTATCTTTCAAATCTCGGTACTTATGATAATCCGGACACTTTTCATCGCGACCAATTATTACGCGAGCTGGCGACGCAACCGTTGAAAGCGGATCCGGGATCTTTTTCAGCATACTGCAATAACGGTTTTTCGCTTTTAGAACTGATTGTAGAACAGATGAGTGCTCTTTCTTTTTCCGAGTGTATTCGTATCTCGATTAGCGATGTGCTCGGTATGATCAATACTAAAACTCCACAGGACGATTTCGATTTGGGTAAGCTTTCAAAGACATACCGCTATGGATCCGAGACGCCTCCGGAAATGTTGAATTCAATCGGCACCGGAGGCATGTATTCGACAGCACAGGATATCTGTCGGTTCGGGCAAATATTCATGGATGATCCCGGTTCACCTGACGCACGGCAATTTTTGTCGGATGAAGCCAAATCTTCTTTGAAATACAAAGAGTATCTGCTGGGAATCTGGCCTGAACAAGAAGCCAGTATGTTTGGTTTTGGACTTGGATGGGATTCAGTCGACATGTATCCCTTTAGTCAGTACGGGATCCAGGCTTTAGTCAAAGGCGGTGACACCAATCTATACCACTCCAGTATGATTGTTCTGCCCGAATATAATCTGGTTTTTGCAGCTTTGTCTTCGGGTGGTTCCAGTGTGTTAAACCTATTGATGGGACAAGAGGTATTGTTACAGACCTTGCTCCTTATGGGTATAATCGATGAGATTCTTCCTCCATATCAGATTGAAATTCCATTGCCGGCTGACATGCCGCAGCATTTTACGGAATTTAGCGGCCTTTATGCCAATACCACATGTGTGAAACGCATGACAGTACGTGCCGACGGTACTTTGACTGCCGTCAGCCTGACCAACGAAAAGGTGCCGCAGGAACTGTATCGCTATACCGACCGGGGTGTGTTCATTGATGAAACGGGGAGGAAACAGCTGAGGTTTATCAACCACGATACAGGCAAGATTTTCATTCATATGGTTCAGATCGTGGAAGTACCGAATCTGGGTACGAACGTCATGACTTCATATGAATACGAGAAGATTGAATTGCGTGCCGTTTCCGAAGAAGCACAAAAAGCATGGAACGAAAGAAATGGTTGGTACTATGTGGTAAACGAATTACCGTCAAGCCAAAGCTATCATCTCTTGGACGCAACCCGTGTTCGGGTCTCGTCGCATGAAGATTTGCCCGGATTCACTGGAACGTTGAGGATCTTGGATGAGCAGGTTGCCATCAATGAGGTGCAACTGCCGGGTTTTGCAGGGCGCGACAACGAGCTCTACCGCATAGTTTATTCGAATGGCAAAGAGTTGCTTTCAATGGTGGGCAGTTTGTTTATCAACGAGAGAGAAATGGAAAAGCTTCCTGACAGCCGCTTCTTCGCCGTTTCCATCCCCTGTGAAGGTACTGCGCATTGGTTTGTTCTCGAACCACAGCATGCAGGGAAAATCATGACGGTCAGGCTCCCCGAAGGGAGCGCCTATGCCGTCTATGACGCTCAAGAATGTATCCATTTCAGTACCGCGGATGGCAATCTTCCTGTAACGCTGCCAAAGAAGGGCAATGTAGTCTTTATAGGATCTGATCCTGCAGATCTGATTGGGGTTTTCTTACGGTAGAAACCTATTTAACATATGAATTATCACTAAAGACTCTGCGCAATTCATACTCTGCCTGTACATCCCTGAGGTAGTACACGAAAACTACGTTCTTCTTTACGACAGTACCGAAGAGGTTGAGGTTGAATACTCCATCTTCGCTTTTATCTTTATTCATGTTTTGGTTAATGGTTTCGACAGCAGAAACGGCACTTTCAGCGTCTTTGAACTGCAGGAACACAAGTATTCCGCGACAGACTTTACCACTTTCTGTGTCAGAAAAAGCCTCATAATATCGACCTTTTTCAATGGTGACATTGCCTTTGACTGTGTCAGAATTGTAATAGACAGTATTAGTGATGTAACCCATTTTCTTGGTATCGGCGTCCGTAAAGTCAATTACGTTCTTGATATTATTCCCGATGATATCGCCTATGCCGACCATGGACCTGTTATAGACCACTTCGTCACCGACTTTATCAAGCGACATCTTTATCACATCTTTTCCGCAACCGACAAAAGTAACTAACATACAAATTAAGGCTAAAACTAAAATACTTATTTTTTTCATAATATAATCCTAAAAAGATTCTCTCCGTCACAAGGCGGAGAGAGATCTTTTATTCATAGTAAAACCTTCAATCAGTATACATATTTAAGAACAGCCGTCGTTGCGGTTATTGTCCATGTTCCC
>JAAYDK010000066.1 GCA_012729295.1 Spirochaetales bacterium
ATATAAAGCCAACAGAGAAAGCGCCCCGCAAGATCTTCACGAACAGGTTCCAAAAATCATCGAGATTCTCGAAGCGGCGAATATACCTCAGATTGGCAAGGACGGATGGGAAGCCGATGATGTAATCGCATCACTAGTGAGTTTGGCATCCGAACAAGAAATTGATTCTGTGATGGTAACAGGTGACAAGGATTTACTGCAGCTTGTTGATGAACGGGTCACTGCACTTCGTCCACCGAAAAAAGGCGAAAAAGATTATCGCCTTTTTACCGCCCGTGAAGTGGTTGAAGAATTCGGGATTGAACCAAACCAGATAGTCGATTATCTGGCGTTGATCGGGGACTCATCGGATAATGTCCCCGGTGTTGCGGGAATTGGTCCGAAAGGAGCGGTAAAGCTCATACAGGATTATTCTTCGCTTGATGGTATTTATCAGAACATTGGACGATGTTCGACGAGTGTTGCACAGAAGTTAGAAAATTCGCGCGAAAAAGCTTTCTTAAGCCAAGATTTGATCCGACTGCGCTCTGATGCTATGACGCGTGATGAATTTGTAGTCGATCAATTAAGCGTGAAGACTATCGATTGGCATAAAGCAGTTCCTTTTTTAGAAAAGACACAGGCAAGATCACTAATCTCGATCATCGAAGAGATGCATGGCCGTACTTTCTCGGAAGGGACGGTTCAAGTACCGTCTTTTCAACATAAAAAGATTAACGAAGCAGGCACCTATCACGCTGTAACATCGCTAGACGAACTGGAAAAGCTTCTTGATCGAATGTCAAAAAGCGGGAAGATAGCTTTGGATTTCGAGACAACCGGTATCGATGAGATGACTGCAGAGCCGGTAGGCTTTTCCTTTACCGATACCGCTAGCGAAGCCTGGTACGTACCGTTGTTCGCTGAAGGGCGCCCTATAGTGCCATCCGAAGAAGCAAAAAGGCTACTGTCTCGATGCCTAATCGAGAAAAAAACCGCCGTTATCGGGCAAAACTTAAAATATGATTATAAAATTATGGCACGATGGGGCATCAAAGGCATTCAGCCGTATTTCGATACAATGATAGCTGCCTGGCTTCTCGACGCTGCTTCGGGTTCCTATGGCATGGATCATCTGGCCGAGCGGTATTTAGACGGGTATCGGACCATTCGTTTTAGCGATGTAGTACCAAATAGAGATGGTTGTTTCGCCGATGTTGCCCTCGAACAGGCCACTAGCTATGCTGCCGAAGATGCCGATATTACCTGGAGGCTGTACGAACTGTTTGACTCATTGTTAAAGCAACGCGGCATGCTCGATCTCTTTTATCATCTCGAGATGCCGCTGGTGAAGATTCTCGCCGATATGGAACTGGCAGGACTCACGCTGAACGTCGACAAGCTGACTGAATTTGATAAGGAAGTCGTCGTCCGTATTTCAGAGATCGAACAGCAGATTTATACGCTCTGCGGTAAAGAATTCAACATCAATTCGACTAAGCAGTTACAGCAAGTTCTTTTTGAAGAGAGAAAGCTTCCGGTGGGAAAGAAGAATAAGACAGGATTCTCGACCGATACAGACACGTTGGAACAGCTGGCCTTCATCGATGATGTTCCTCGTTTGATCTTGCAAAACCGC
The DNA here is from genome assembly GCA_012729295.1 of Spirochaetales bacterium. GTDB lineage: Bacteria > Spirochaetota > Spirochaetia > Sphaerochaetales > Sphaerochaetaceae > JAAYDK01. The sequence goes on from JAAYDK010000066.1 coordinate 1,619, forward strand.
GCATTGGTAAAGCTAAAAAACACCTATATCGATTCGCTACCGACTATGGTCAATACTAAAACTGGTCGTGTACATACATCGTTCGTGCAAACCGGAACGGCCACCGGACGCCTGTCTAGTCGAAACCCGAATTTGCAGAACATACCGATTCGCAGCGATGACGGAAAGCGCATCCGCGATGCATTCGTTGCTCCGGAGGACTGTCTTTTCCTTTCAGCCGATTATTCTCAGATTGAACTGGTAGTATTGGCTCACATGGCGGATGACAGAGCTTTGAAAGAGGCTTTTGTCAAAGGAGAGGATATCCATCGACATACCGCTGCAGTTATTTTCGATATCCATCCTGAACTGGTGAATACCGATCAGAGACGTATTGCCAAAACGATTAATTTTGGCGTGATGTACGGAATGTCCGCTTTCCGATTGGCAAACGAACTGCAGATACCGCAAAAGGCGGCCAAAGCATTTATCGACGACTATTTTGCACGGTTCCACGGAGTCCAATCGTTTATAGAACGAGTGCAAGCCGAGGCTGAGAAAACCGGCAAGGTTGCCACCTTGATGGGTCGTGAACGTGAAGTTCCCGAAATTCGCAGCCGTAATAGAGTTGAAAAGTCGCAAGCTCAGAGAATCGTGGTCAATACGGTTATCCAAGGTACCGCAGCAGATATTATGAAAATCGCAATGCTAAAGGTAACCGCCCGGATGTGCAGAGAACATACACGCAGTACGTTACTGCTTCAGGTTCACGACGAACTGATTTTCGAAGTCCCTGAAGATGAGATTCTCTCGATGCAATTACTGGTTCGACAAGAGATGGAACATGCCGTAGAGCTTTCGATTCCCCTACGAGTCGGTATGGGAGTGGGTAAAAGCTGGGGGGATCTCAATTGAAGGTAATCGGACTTACCGGCGGCTATTGTGTCGGAAAAAACCAATACGCTGCCGAATTCGCCGCACGCGGATTTCCCATAATCGATGTAGATGTACTAGGACATGAAATTCTCGACGAATGTAAAGAAGATGTTGTCGCGCGTTTTGGTCCTGCAATACGAGACGAAAGAGGAAGTATTGACCGAAAACGTTTGGGAGCAATCGTGTTCGGTAGTGATTCCCTATCTGATCTTGAATCGATACTTCATCCGCATATGGTACGTCGATGTGTCGAACTCATCGAGGATTATCGCGAATCTTCCTCTAAAGCGGTAATTGTCAACGCCGCATTGTTACACAGAATGCATTTGGATGTTTTATGTGATGAGGTATGTTTTATTACAGCGAATCTGCTTGTTCGATATCTGCGTTGCAAAAAACGGGACGGACTTACGATCAGGGCATTCATAAGGAGAATCAATGCTCAAAAAGATATCAAAAGTACCCTTGTCGAATCTGCATCGCACGTCTATGTTATGGACAATTCCTGTCATAGGGGAATTATTCATCGACAAGTCGATGAATTATGCGTTACTATAGGGTTGGATTATGATCGGTAAAGCCAATAGGAAGTGTACTTGTAGATGAAGAGAACCATACTCCCGGTATTATTAGGAATCTCAATAGCTCTCGCTCTCTTCAGCCTTGCTGCTATTATCTATTTCCGGCCTCCTAAGGTTGAAAAGCCAGAGCCAGCTCCGATTACCGTAGCTGTCGAGAAGCCTGTAGAGCCTGCATCCATAGAACAAAAACCCGAAGTACTCCCTTCAGCCGATGAAACGCTTCAGAAGCCGGAACCAATAGCTGAAAAGAAGCCGGAACCAATAGCTGAAGAGAAGCCGGAACCAATAGCTGAAGCTAAACCGCCTGTTGCACCCGAACCGGTCGTAGAGCCACGACAGGCGACTGTGATTGAACCAGTACAAATCGAGGGCGAAGTAGTCCAAGAAATTCCTGTAACCGAGCCCGTAATTACTCCAGAACCTTCTGCAATTGTTGAGCCTGTTGTTGAAAAGGCGTCACCTGAACCGGTAGTCCCTGTCGAAAAACCAGTGTCAAAGTATTGGCCGAAGGTCGTTCCTTTCAACCAAATGGGCTCAATTATTGAAGCCGTTGCTCCGAAAAAAGACATCCCCATAGTACCGGTAGAAGCGATCGTACCCTCGATACCCGAAGAACCGATCGTTGAGGAAGTCGTTCAACCGGTAGTCGAAGAGATTATTAAACCTATAGCTGAAGATGTCATTCAACCGACATCTGAAATTGAGAAATCCGAACCGGTCGTACAAACACAAGAATCGCTGGTGAAAAAAACTTCACCGCTGGTACCAAAAGTCTTACCGATCAGTCAGATAGGAAATCTTTTATCTGAAATTGAGGTAAAACAACCTGAAGCGGTTGTCGAAGTTCCTGTAGAAGAAAGTAAAAGTATTCGAGTGATGCCTCAATCAATTCCGCTATCGTCTATCGAACAGCTGTTGAAAGATGCATTCGGTTACAAACCGATGCCGAAGACTCCTTTGTTATGGACACCGGTGCAGAAACCTGCCGATAGAGAAACTACAGTATATGTAAATCCTGTCTCGTACCAAGAAAATGCTACCCAGATGAAACAACAGGCGGTTGACGAAATTCTGAAGAAGCTAAACATCCAGGTCTGGAACGACTGATTATATGAAAGAGGCGGCCGAAGCCGCCTCTAATAACATCAGGATGCTACCGGAGCAGCGTCGTCTTTTGGTTCTCCGCGTTTAACTCTGGACATGCAGATAAACGCTATCAGCATGCATGCTGCTGCGAACAAGAATAACGCTCCATAACCGAACAGGTCTATAAGAGCTCCAGTGATTGGAGGAGCAATAATCGATGCAAGCTGCGAGAAGAAATAGTAAAGTCCGGTATAGATGCCGATGTTGGCGTAATCGGCCATCTGCCACAGCATCGGGAACGAGTTGGTAATAACCGTAACCCAGAATATACCGAAGAGGAACATCAGTGCCCAGAACAGAATAAGTATGCTGTTGAGCGGAGCGTAGGATCCTTCGGGTACCGAAGACGGATTTGTCAAGAACACATTATGCAGAAATATGAATGACAACACGACTATGAGAGCTATCAAAGCACCTCTGATGGTCTTTTTCCTGCCGAACTTATGTGCAATAATACCGCTGGGAATTGCGAATATCGCATAGGATACACCGACCATTCCTGCAGCCAAAGCTTCGTTGGCCGGCGACGTACGTAAAATATTCTTCGAATAAAGACCGACAAAAGGCAGAACTCCCTGATATCCGATAAACCAGAAAAGCAGCGATAAAAGCACAAAGAACGCACTTTTATCCTTTTCTCCAAAAATCATCTTCAACGATTTGAGAATGGGGACTTTTTCCTTTGCGGCCTTCTCAGAATAGTTGGATTTGCTCTCTTTAACGAACAAGAACAGCAGCACGACTGCCACTACGACTAAAATACTTGCAAGAGGGAAGGCAAGGATACTGTCTGTAGGACCCAACTTGGGCAGGTTTACTCTCACATTCATCAGTCTCGCTAAAAAGAGCGTACCGACTATCGTTGCGATTCCTCCCATCGTATTGATGACGCCGTTTGCTTCAGAGCGAATTTCACCTGGAATAATATCCGGCATGAGTGCTACGACCGGTCCCCGTACGGATTGCTTGAAAATGTTCAGACAAAACACCATAAGTATCAGCAGGATCAAAGAGTTGAGAGCGGTAAAAGGAATAAGCCCAAATGCTATAGCACTCAACGGCAAAAACGTAATGATAAACGGCATTCGCCTTCCGATTTTCGTTCTCGTCCTATCGGAAATTGCTGCAAAAACCGGAATTAAGAAAATTGCAAAGATATTGTCGAGTGTCATGATAGTGCCGATCAAGGCTTTTTTCTCGATATAGCGCTCAAGGAACTTCGGAACGTATGTGTCGTAGAGTGGATCCATCAAGCCCATGGTGAAAAATCCAAGTCCGATCAAGAATGTGGTAAGGTAATACCCCTTCATACTTTTTCGTTCGTGCGTAGCTGCCATATAGTCCTCACTTTCCTTTGATAAGGTCCATGTGGCCAGTGTAGCAGTATTTTACAAGGCACGCAAACAACATTCAGTGTATTTATCTGTTTCTGGTGGACTCTTGCCAAGATATCTGCTACATCAACAGCATGAACGAACGAGAAGATACCAAAAGTTCACGAAGTTTTATCAAAGACAAACAAGCTTTGCAGAGCCGTCTTACACTAACGTCCGAAGAAGCCCGTTGGCAAGAAAGCGACGAAGCGCTCCCGTTATTAATCAGTAGCTATTATCTTTCATTAATCAATCCGGACGACCCGGACGACCCGATTCGAAAGCAAGTAGTTCCTTCATGTGCAGAAACCGTTTGTACCTATGCCGAATCGACTGATCCACAGGATGAAAAGCATTATTCGATAACGAATCGGCTCATTCGCCGATACCGCAGTCGTGCTGCATTTCTCGTTACCGACACATGCGCGACCTATTGCCGGTATTGTTTCAGACGCCGCTTCTCGGGAGGCAATGCCGGCCCGGCGGACAACAACGATATTATTCGTGCAGCAGAATACCTTGCGATGCATCCGCAAGTAAAAGAATTGTTGCTGACCGGGGGAGATCTGCTTACCCTATCTGACAAGCGGATTGATGAGATGATTACGGTATTTCGAACATACCGGGCCGATTTGGTAATCCGCCTGTGTTCCAGAATTCCGGTGACCTACCCGATGCGCGTTACCGATGGGCTTTCGAGGTGTTGAAAAAGCACAAAAGTGCACCAATCTATCTATTTACCCAATTCAACCATCCGAGAGAGATTACGAAAGAAAGCACCGCTGCAATCGCATGTTTCGTTGATGCCGGTATTCCTGCAATGAACCAGACGGTTTTGCTGAAGGGTATAAACGATTCAGTCGATACGCTGGTACAACTCATGCAGCAGCTGGTTTCTATCCGTGTGAAACCCTATTATCTGTTCCAAGGAGACTTGGTGGGCGGAACAAGCCATTTCCGAGTTCCGCTAGAGCGCGGGTTGGAATTAGAACAGGCTCTACGACAACAGCTGTCGGGTCTGGCAATGCCGGTGTATGCAGTTGATCTGCCGGAAGGAGGAGGGAAGGTTCCGCTGGGAAGAACATACCTCGAAGGACGCGACGAGTCGGGGGCTTGGATATTCAGGACTGCCGACGGTGATAAGCGAACTTACGTCGATCCCTGATAAAACTGAGCAAAAACGGTCAAGCACGTTTCGAATCGATTCATTACGATAACGATGGAGGAACCGTGGAAGACAGCGTTCATGACAAAGTAGTTGCACGAATGACGGATTATATCGAATCCCATCTCGATCAGCACATCACGCTGCGCGATTTGGCGAACGCGGGTCAATACTCGCCGTGGCATTGTGCCCGCCTTTTTAAGGAGTCAATGGGGATTGCTCCGTTTGCGTACATCCGGCGACTGCGTCTGACCGAGGCCGCAAGACAGATCAGTAGCTCCGATCGGAGAATCGTAGATGTCGCATTCGATTTTATTTTTGACTCTCACGAAGGCTTTACGCGAGCATTTTCTCGTGAGTTCGGCCTAAGTCCGAGCCGTTTTAGAGAAGAAGGACGCCCTTCTCCCGTATTCCTTCCTCCGCAGTTGCGGATGAGGTGGCGATCGATGCAGAGAGGAGAATCGAAGGTGAAACAAAAAGCAGCTATGCAGACGGTATTCGTACAGATTATCGAACGGCCGAAACGAAAACTCATCGTAAAGTTTGCCCGGAGGGCAACTCATTATTTTGAGTATTGCGAAGAACTCGGTTGCGATATATGGGATACGCTGGCAACAGTGAAAGAGGCGTTATACGAACCGGTCGGCTTGTGGTTCCCGCAAGCGATGCATAAGGCGAATACCGGAGAATACGCTCAGGGAGTGGAAGTCTCGTTCGATTATCACGGTGAAATTCCTCAAGGATTCGAAATCATCGAACTTCCCCCAGGGTCCTTCATGGTGTTTCAGGGACCTCCGTTTAAGGAAGAAGATTACGAATCGGCTATTATGAATGTCTGGGACATCATGAAAGCATATGATCCGTCGTTGTACGGATACGAGTGGGCTGATGAAGAAAACCCCCGGTTTCAACTCGCTCCGATGGGATACCGCGGGTATATCGAAGCACGTCCCGTCAAACAGCTGTCAGGTGTAAAGCCTGCAGTATAAAAAATAGGGCTGACCGCGGTCAGCCCCTTCGATGTACTACGCTTTTTGTACTATTTATTCACACGTTCAAGATATTCTTTCGTTTCGGTGTTCACGAGTATCTTCTCACCCTGCTTGATAAAAATCGGGACGCGGACTGTCAGACCCGTCTCGGTCGTAACCATCTTTGTAGCTCCGGTTACCGTATCGCCCTTGATTGCCTCTTCAGCTTCTGCAACAGTAAAAATGACCTTGGCGGGGACCTGGATGTCTAGCGGGGAGTGTTCCCAAAAGGTCACCCGATACGTCTCGCCGTCTTTCATAATGTACTGATAGTCAGGAAACGATGTCATCGGAATTTCAATTTGTTCAAAGGTTTCGGTAAGCATGAAATGGAACATTTCTCCGTCGTTGTACAGATATTGGCAGTCACGGTCTTCGACGGTTATGTCTTCTGCATTATCCTGTGTTTTCATGGTTTCGCGAAGTGTTTGTCCGGTTGACGGACTTTTTAGCTTCAGCCTGACGAATGCAGAGCCTTTTCCAGGGTTTACAAATTCGCGTTCTACGCAGATGAACGGCTGTCCTTTTATCAATAACGCCGTTCCCTTATCAATCTGACCAGCTTTAATCATGCCATACCTCTTTCACGTTTTGCAGTATTTATCTGTCGCAACGTCACAGGATTATATCGGAAAGCGGAAATAAAATCACCCCCCCGAGGTTATCGAGCCCTAATTCGAGCATCAATAACCGATCGAAACCCAGCGCGACACCTGAACTTTGAGGGTACGACGATCCGAAATAGTCGGCAAAATGCTCGTCGACATCTGGAATCACTTGATGAAGAGGCGCTCTTTGCGATGCTAGCATAGCATAGTGCCTGCGATAATAATCCTTTATGACTTGCACATCGGTTTCTTCATCGTAGCAATTTGCTATTTCTACACCCTTCGCATAGAGTTCCCAGCGTCTTCGATAAAAAGTCCCTGCTTTTCTCTTTGCCAGGCATTCGATTTGCATGGGGTAGTCACAGAGTACCAGCGGGCACGCTTGTGGCAATCTGGGTTCGACAAGATTAAGAAACAGCCGATTGAATGTCGCCTCCCAGCTCTCTGTATGATCTTCGATGGGAAACCCCAAACTACGTGCTTTCTCACGCAATTTACCGATATCCTGAAGATGATCCAAATCAAAATTACCATAGGTACTGCATGCTTCGTTAACTGTCATCCGTTTGAACGGGGGAAGCAATTCCTTCGGACAGCCCGGTAATGCGGTAGTACCGATCAATTCTTCGGTGATAGCAATCGAAGATTCGTCATCGCAATCAACCGTGTAGTATTCGAGCATCGTGAATTCCGGGTTATGCAGCGACCCGACTTGCTCGCTATTTCTGAAACATCGGGAAAATTGGTAGATGCTCCGCCGTATTTCTCCAATAATCTTTTTCATATGAATTTCCGGCGAGGGAATAAGATAGAACTCCCGCTCGCCGAGAAATTCACTTATCAGACGGGTCGAAAAATTCTGAATGGTAGGTTCGGGAATCAAATCGGGCGATAGCGTTGGTGTCGAGACCTCGAGATATCCCCGTTCGTTCAGCCATGTACGGATTGCCTGCATGAGGCAGCTTCTGCTTTCGATTGATCGGATGTCCATGCGCCGATAGTAGACTGTTCGCATACTCTTTGTAAAGGAACGTCGTATCATGGACACGCATCGAGTGCTCAAGTATACTTTGCTGCGTGGAAACAATTGTATACGACACCAAAGATATTATTTATGCATTGGCAACTCCGTGGGGCAATAGTGCTATTGCCGTTATCCGAATTTCAGGAGAAGGCTCTATCGGACTTTTGTCCAAGGCCTTTAGCCGTCCTGAAGCGCTGATTAAAGCAAAGTCGCACTCCGTCGTTCACGGGAAACTGGTTGATTCACATTCGAATCGTACTATTGATGAGGCCATGATTTCCGTATTCGCATCCGGTCGCGGATATACCGGCGAAGAAGGTGCCGAGATTTCGATACACGGCAATACGATCGGCATCCAGGAGGTATTGGCCTTGTTGGGGGAAATCGGGATGCGACCGGCTGCTCCTGGGGAGTTTACCTTCAGGGCGTTTATGCATGGGAAGATGGATCTGACCCGTTCCGAAGCAGTACGTGAACTAATCGATTCGCGAACGAGTACTGCAAGAGCTTTGGCTCTCGATCGTCTCGAGGGAGCCCTGTATCAGCGAATCGAGTCTATCAAGCAGAAGGTACTCGAAGTCGTGAGTATCGTAGAATTGCAATTGGATTATGCTGAAGACGAAATCAGTCAGGATACCTCATTTCCGTTTGATACGATAGAACAGGCACTCAGTGCAGTCAGAGAACTTCTCGGAGCCTACAGCATCGGGAAATTATATGCTAAAGGGGCTCGGCTCGTAATTGCAGGATCGACCAATGCGGGAAAATCAAGTCTGTTCAATCTGCTGCTCAAGCAAGAACGTTCGATTGTTTCAGACGTACACGGTACGACACGAGACTTCATCGAAGCCGAAATACAAATCGAAGGGATTCCCGTAAGGCTTTACGATACGGCCGGATTACGTGAGAGCACCGAGGATTCCATCGAGCGCGAAGGAATTCACCGCACGAATCATCTGGTAGAACAAGCAGATTTGATTGTACTCATGCTTGACGGTACGGATGCGCAGCATGCAAGAGAATCAATCAGGTTGCTGATGGCTGATCCGCGTTGCATTGTGGTATGGAATAAGGCCGATGTCGCTGCCCGGGAACACGCTCCACAAGGGAGTATTGCGATAAGCGCGAAAACCGGAACCGGTATAAAAGCGCTTTTGCACGAAATTGTCAGGCGCTTGACCGACAGTACGCAAAAAATCGAAGGTGCTGCTGTAGTTATCGAATCCCAACGGCAATATGATGCATTGCTTCAAGCACAAAAAGCATTGGAAGCTGCTGTCCAGTTTGCTCGAAAAGAAGTTCCTCTCGATATCGTTGCTGTTGAGCTAGACGAAGCGCTCGAAGCTTTGGGGACACTTACCGGTGAAGTAGTCTCGGAAGACATCCTTGAACGAATATTCAGTAATTTCTGCGTAGGAAAATAATATGGATTATGATGCAATCGTAATAGGTGCGGGACATGCCGGAATTGAGGCTTCGCTTGCCCTAGCGCGCATGGGATTCAAGACCCTCTTAATCACACAGAGCCTTGATGCAATCGGCAGGTTATCGTGTAATCCTGCTATAGGAGGTCTTTCCAAGGGTAATCTTGTTCGTGAAGTTGACGCTCTCGGAGGAGAGATGGCCCACCTGATCGACAAGTCGATGATCCAATACCGAATCCTTAATCGACATCGTGGGCCTGCCGTTCAAGCACCCCGAGCTCAGGCCGACAAATTTACGTACCATCGAGTTGCTAAGGAAACTCTTGAGAGC
>JAAYDK010000067.1 GCA_012729295.1 Spirochaetales bacterium
GAAGCACTTCCGGCTCGTTTTTTTCTTCAGTCATGGTGTAATGTGACGATAATCACGGATCTTAAGGAGAAAGACGTATGAAGAGCATCATCATACAATTCGGAGGGACCGGTGATCTAGCACTAAAAAAACTCTATCCTGCATATGCCAGACTTTTAGAGAAGGGATATGATTTTAACGTACTTGCGCTGGGCAGGCGGTACGCAGATCGCTCGGAGTTTATCAAAGCCATGATTAACAAAGACGAGTCGAATACCATTACGAACCGACTCGACTACCTGATGTACGATATGGAAGATCCGAGTGCTCCGAATATATTATCCGAAAGACTGTGCTCGCTAATCGGGGAGCACAACGAAGTCGAACTAATCTATTACCTAGCGCTTCAGCCGTCGCTCTATGAAGATGCGATCCGACAGATTCAGCAAGCCGATGCCGCAGTCGGCTGCAATTGTACGTTGCATAAAAAGATTGTCGTTGAAAAGCCCTTCGGATTCGACTTGGAGAGCGCACAACGTTACAACCAAATACTTGAAACGGCTTTCACCGACAAGGAGATATTCAGAGTCGACCACTATCTCGGTAAAGAATTCATGCAGAATCTGTTGGTCATGCGTTTCCATAACGACATCATCCGCAGTATCTGGGATAATCGTTCAATCGAGAGCATCCAGATTATTTTTGACGAAACACACGGCGTAGATCAAAGGCTGGGATTCTATGAGCGTATCGGAGTCGTACGAGATACGATACAAAACCATATCATGCAGATTATCACGTATCTGACCATGAACGAGCCGGCAACCTTATCGTCCGAGGATATCGCGATTGAAAAGGTTAAGGTGCTGCGGGCAATTTCACCGATAGAAGATTTCTCTATGGGACGCTACGAATCGCTGGGTGCATTAAGCGGGAAAGTCGTCGACACACCCACCTATGCAGCATTTAAGCTCTCTGTTAATACCTATTACTTTGCAGGGATTCCCATTTATGTCCGAACGGGAAAAATGCAGAAGGAAGCGAAGTCTCTCATCTACGTGAAGTTCAAGAATACGACAAAGAAGGTGATGCACGACGCCTCTATTCATGAGAATGCGGTCATTATCACCATCCATCCCGAACTAACTATAGACATCAGCATGAACCTGAAAGAACCGAACACGCCTTGGAAGTCGAAACCGGTCAGATTCCGTTTCAACCAGGCCGAGACCTTCGGTGCGAATACTCCGGAAGCCTATGAGCAGATTGTAGAGAAGATCCTGCAAAGTGATAAAAGCCTCTTCCCTTCAATGCGGGAAATCAAGGAAGCCTGGCGTATCGTCAGCCCGATGCTCGACGACAAACACCCGAAAGAGGTATATCCGATACGCACGCTACCACGATTTGCCGCTCACATGGCTGATCGAGATAAGTTTGTCTGGTTCGATTAGCCATACTGCTATTCGTCCAACAGCCGTTTGTCTCCCGAAATGGCCTGAATCGGAGCAATATTCTGAGTCACTTCCAGCGTACCGAGATATTCCTTTTTGGCATTACGAACCGCAAAGTAGCGGATATGGACATACATGCCTCTTAAGTGGATGTAAAATTCGGCAACATCCCGCTTACCAGATTTAAAGTCATCGAGAATTTTCTGAACGACATGCATGCTTGCAGGCGGATGGCAGTTGATTACCTTGCGCCCGATAATCGCGCTCGTACGGGGGAATACCCGCTCGGAACTTTGTGAGAAATAGAGGACTTCGTCGTTCTTATCGACAAACGTCATATCGATCGGCAGCGTATTAAGTACGGCTTCCAAAATTTCGGGTGTAAACGAACCGGTCGGCAGCTGAATACCGGTTCCTGTGCTTTTTGCGTGAACCGCCGTCTCTTCAGCTTCAGTTTCTTCGGATGACTCTTTTACCGATTCGTCAAGCAGACAATAGCCTAATTCTGCCGTACCTTCACGAATCTTTCTCCAATCCGGAAGGAAGAAGACTTCGCTCACCATCGGAATGAGGATGCTCTCTTCCTTTACGATCATATCGTTGATCTTGGTCTTAAGCGCTTGTACATCCGTAAGCAAACGAGTAATTTCCGATAAGCGAGGTTTTGCCGAAGCCTGCATGAGCTGCTTCGTTTGTGCCTGAACATCTTTGAGCTGGGCGCGAATTTCGTCATCGACGCCCCACATGACCTTTGGAGGTGCGGTGATTCCGTATCGTTCCATAATCGGAAACCAGAGGTTTTCCTTTTTAGAATAATGGCTATCGATTTGTGATAATAAAGCCAAATCACCGGCCAGCGATGCCAGAGCCTTTTCATCGCCGCTACGCAACTGCTCGACGTGTTTGTCAATCTTACCAGCAAACAAGCGCTCTATAGCACGATTTTCTTCCTTCAGAAGCCACACAGGATGACCAGTTTCCCTAGCCTTATCCTTATCTGCATGGATTTCTTCTATGGATCCTTTAAATACTGCAGCGTGAACGTCGCAGAGCGTCTGGATTTCTTCGACCTTCACGCCGCTGGCGATAAGAGATTGTTCGGCATCGGCAATTTCCTGCGCGCTTACCCCTTCGAATGCTTCGGCGAACGACTGCTGTACGGTCTCTACACTTTCACCGGCGTGCAGCCTGGCGATAAGATCTCGCAAAGCTTCTTGTCGTTTTACGGCATTATTATTGATTTCGGCACTCATTGGCTTGTCTCCTTTTGCTGGTCAATCACGGTATAACCGTGTTGTCTCAGCTGTTCTTTTACCACTTCAAGGTCGAGTTTCCGCATGGCAGAGCCTTTAGGAATTGTCATGACACGCCCGACGGTTGCCAGCATCATCGGTTTTACGATTTCTACAAAACCGATCGAAGCAAGCGTCGCAATCAATTCCGGATCCGCAGTACACAGCTGATTGACCGTCAGCGAAAGGTCCACGACCTTTACGTCGGTATGCTTCAGTGGTTCTTGATCGTTATGGTAACATGGTTTGTTTTGATTGTTATGTTGCATTTGCAACGAATATACCATAATGAACCATGTTGGACAAGTATCGAGTATCTATTCAATTGGTAAATAATGCCTGGATTTCCTTTTTATACAGCTCGTTGATCTTATGACGCATGACTTCCTGTTTTGCCGACAGCTCCTGACCGACTTTAAAAGAGTGTTTCAGAATAGCAAAGCGATTGATTCTCTCATAACTCTTGAATCCGTTTTTTGCGCTGACCTGCTCGGCTATTTCTGACGTAAGAAGTTCACTGACCTCGGGCAATTCACAAATATCGAACCGTGCCATGTACGGGATTGCGTTTTGCTTGACATACATTTCGATAGCCTTCGTATCGCATACAATCAACGCGCTCAGATATTTCTGATCTTGGCCGACCACGACCGCCTGTTCGATGTATTCTGATTCCCTCAGACGCGCCTCAATCGGTACCGGCTCGACGTTTTCACCGCCTGACAGCACTATCGTGTCCTTGACCCGTCCCTTAATTGCATATTCGCCGCGATGGGTCCAGACTCCGATGTCGCCTGTGTTGAGCCATCCGTTTTCGTCGATGATAGCCTTCGTAAGATCGGGACGTTTATAATATCCCTGCATGACCTGTTCGCCGCGGGCCATGATGACTCCTTTTTTACCGGGAGGCACATTCCGTCCTTGTTCGTCGACAATTTTGATTTCGGTTAACGGAAGAGGGGAGACCGTTTCAGGTACCTGATGGCGAATATCGCGCAAACCGATGACCGGAGCGGTTTCCGTCAGGCCGTAACCGTCGAGCAGCGTGATGCCGATGGCTTTGAAGAAACGATCGACATTGGAGGGCATGGAACCGCCTCCAGAGACTCCCGCGCGGAACGAATGACCGAATTTCTTCTTGATCGTCTTGAATACGAGCACGTGCCCCAACAGGGTGAACGGCCATAATATCAAAGTAGGAATGATTCCCAGCAATACGTCTACTATTCGATATCGTTTATTGAACTGGGGCATGCGATTGGTCAATAAATTCATGGCCGTCGCATGGTTTGCTCCAACCCAGACGAAGAAATGGAACAATGCTCTGGCAATGGGGCTTTTCGTTTTTACATTCTGGTATATCCCGTTTTTAACCGCTTCCCAGATTCTGGGTACCGATCCCATCCATGCAGGATTGACCCGTTGCAGATCGACCAGCAAAATCTTCCCGATCGGTTTCGAATACGCTATCGTCGATGCTTGAGAAACAATCACATACTGCAGGATGCGTTCGAAAGAGTGCCAAACTGGTAGTACAGAAAGCCATCGCTCGCCGGTATAAAACGGAATTACTTTCGGCAGCTGCTCGAGCTGGAATATGAAATTGCGATGACTGAGCATGACGCCTTTCGGTTCCCCGGTTGTTCCCGAGGTGAAAATGATGGTAGCGATATCCTGCTGTTCGCCCAAAGCGATTTCATGTTCGTAGAAATCGGGATTTTGTGTATTGAAGCGGGCACCCTGCTCGATCAGGTCGAGAAACGTGAGAACGTTTACCTGTTGAGCATCGCCGAGAAGATCGACACGATATTCGCTGTCCATCACGATAATCGTTTGCAGTGACGGCAACCGCTCTTTAAGACTGAGAATCTTGTTCAGTTGTTCTTCATTTTCTGCAAAGCAGACTTTGGTTTCTGTAATTCCTAAAATGAATGCCAGCTCCTGCGGCATTGCATCCCTGCCTCTGGGGACATCGGCAGCTCCGAGCGATAGGATGGCAAAATCGGCAACGAGCCACTCTTTGCGGTTGTCAGAAATCAGCCCGACCGGATCTGTACGTCGGACTCCCAGCTCATGAAGAGCCCCGGCCAGGTTTTGTACCGAGTTATACAGCTGGCGATACGTAATAGGGTGGAATGTTCCTTCCTCGTCTTTGGCTAATTGTGCTTGATTTTCAGGAAACGCTGCTGCGATGCGTTTAAGCATCTGCGGTAATGTCTTGTCCATACTATCTCCTCTGTAAGATAGGGCGAAATTTATCAATATATACTTCTCATAGATAATATTGACATTTAAACAAAAAATGTCAATATGTAAATAATTAGAGTGCTTCAGTAATATGTGAGTATCTACCGTCTGATCTTTCTGATTGCAACATATACGGTCGGAATACACATTGTGGCGAGTACTCGCAGTATCAGTCGCGGGGTATCCTGGGTGTTCAATACAAGGATAAGGACAATCAGAGCGATTTCGGTAAGAACCAGAAGGATAAAACCTGCAATGCGCAAAGTAGGGGATCGAGTTAGTTTTACGTGAGTTGCTGTAGAGCTCTTACACGAGGTGATACAGACTTTGAAAGTTTCGGAAAAAGTGATGAATGCTCCATCGTCTAGACTTTTTCCAGCGATAGTCCACGTGCGTTTTGTATCGTCGGTGACTTTCAAAAACGGATATTCATGGCCTTGGCGGTTTA
>JAAYDK010000068.1 GCA_012729295.1 Spirochaetales bacterium
GGACAATCGGATTCGTTCAATTCGGTCGATGTGTCAGCAAGGCATTCGGAGGGCCTGGCTCTCGGCGCATCTTACAATCCCCTGCGCGATGAAATCAGGGCACAACTACAGCTCGAAAACGTTAGACCGATTATTTTTTCAAATTTCCTTGCACGAGCAGTTGATCACCTGCCGGCTGTCTTTAACGACAATACGGTAATAGGTGGAAACGTCTCGGCGCTTGTCTCCGATGACGTATCGACGGGAACCGTCCATGCCGAGCTTGGAGTATCTCAACTCGTCATCGATCAAAATGCAGTAAATTTTGCTTCTACCGTATCTGCAGCTTTCTCAAAAGAAGAAATCGAAGTCGAAAGCGCGACGCTTACGACGGAAACTGCAAGATTCGAATTTCGCGGATCGCTCGATCGCAAGACATTCTTTCCGCGGGGGGCGCTGAATTATCAGAATCCCGAAACCGGACAGATGCTTCTCTCAGTAGATTTCTTCCACATCCTCGATCTATCGTATGGATATGCATTCAGTTCGCCGCTGGTACCATCGGTCACTCTCGACGGCGTTGTCGATTTTCAATCGGCTCGGGTTCTTCGAGCAAACGCATCACTGGCGGTCGCCGATGAAACATATCCGCTTGGCATACGTGCTGATTTTGAAGCTGGTACGGTAGATATAGACACTTCGGGGCTTATGCTCGACATCTCTTTTACCTCGTTACCCGGACGTATCAACGCATCGATGGAACTTGATCGTTTTCGACTGCCGGCTATCGGCTTGGGGAATCCGCTCTTAAGCGGTCGTGCAAGCGCCGAGTACGCTATTGTCGATAGTAATTTCAATGTAAGCTTCGACAAGCTTTCGATCGATGGCTTGGCCTGGCACGAGCGTGGAGCATGGAACGCTACCGTCGGTATCGACATTACACCGAAAAACATCACGATAGACGTGTTCGATTATACTGATCCATGGGGATCGCTATCCGGTATGGTTTCTCTCGAATCTCAGTCTTTATCACATCTGGCAAATGGGGATCTGCGAGGATTCAGAACCGCAGGAACTTTGAAGTCACGGGACTCTGGTTCAGAAGAACTAACCGTTTCAATGTATGCCGATACGACGCAACCATTACCGCTCAGAGGCTTGGTTTCGGTAAAGGATTTCCCATTAGGAAGAGTGACCGGGACTTTAGACGATTTCGTTCTGAGCCTTTCGAGTATCGGTGCGAGCACGCATTCGTTCGACCTGATGGAAGTCGATGCAGAGCTCAGTCTGGAAAGTACCTCTGAAGAATCGATTATTGCAAACGCGGGTATATCGATAAATCAAGACGGGTTGACTGTACCCGCTTTTACTGCACAGATCAACGGTGTCTCGATCGAACGGGGAAGTGCGGCATTCTTATTCGACGGAACAGGCATGGTTGATTTTGATGTAAACATTCCGGCAAGCAATATCTGGAGAGACAACACGACACGAGCGAGTGCGGCTATTCGGTCTTCATTCGGTCCGTACCCGTCGTTGCCTGAGATGATATCTGGGATTGCACAGGAAATCGAGACGGGCATCGAAGCTGTTTTTTCATTCACCGATGTGGTGCTGTTCGGGGATATCGCGCTTGACGATATTGCTTTCGACCTTAGCTATACTAAGGACGAGATATCGATTCATGGTATATCTATGCCTTCTCTCAGTGCTTTCTTTCGCTTTTCCGATCAATCATTTTCTGCCAGCGTTCCCGAAGAGTTCCCAATCTCTTTCAATATAGCGGGATTTGTTACAGATCAATATATTTCGGTTGCACTCGATTCCGTATCGTTTCCTCTGACATGGTTGAATCCGTTGTTTCCGTACCCGTTGTTTCTTTTTTCATCGGGAATCGGCCACGGCAATCTTTTCATAGAAGGGCCGCTTGACGATCCCGACTATTACGGAACTGCATTTGGAGAGAAGGTCGAGGCTACCGTCTTCTATACTCCGACCGAAACATTATCCTTGAAAAATCCGGTTATCACGATATCGGAAAATTCAGCGACGATGGGCAAGACTCCAGTCGTCTCGATTCGTGACGACGGTACGATAACCCACGGATATTTCTCCTTGGATTTCGGTGTGGAGAAATGGAATCTTCCGACGTTCTCGATTTCTCTACTGATTCCCGAAACTCCGGTTCCCCTGTGGATTCCGATTCCTTTGTCGAGTATCAATTTAGAGGCTATGGTAATGGGTTCTCTCCATTACCAGGGTGATGCAAGCGGCCAATATTTGCGCGGTGATTTGCTAGTCGATTCGGGCAGTTTTAGTTTCAAAGTGCCCGAGGTACCCGAATGGATGCTGCTACCCCAGGGAGTTACCACCGATATTTCCGTCACGACTGGAAAAAACGTAACGTTTGCCTACCCAGATCTCGATTCTCCTATCGTCAACGCAGTATTCGACGATAATCAGAACATGCGTTTCGTGTACGACCATATTTCACAGAACATGAGTTTCGAAGGAGCTTTGGCATTCCGCAGCGGTGAGATTTATTATGTTCAGAAAAATTTCTATGTCACCGAGGGAGCTCTCACATTTAAGACAGGCATGACGCAAGCGGATATCATTGATGCGACCATAGACTTGAGAGCACGCGTTCGAGAATTCGACAGCGAAGGAGATAAGGTAGATATCTATCTCGTTTTGGAAAATTCTACGCTCGACAACATCGTTCCGCGATTTGAATCGAGTCCGATGCTTTCGACAAACGAAATTCTTGAAATTCTGGGTCAGGGGATTTTAGGTGGACTTAGATTTGAAGAAAATGCATTCTCTTCAGTAGTCGCTCTGGCTTCGGTGGCAACCGATATGATCAGCCGTCTCGGTCTTATCGACACCACTGTCGCGACCTCGTTCGGATTCTCTACACTCATCAGGGAATCCCTGGGACTCGATGTGTTCTCGATTCGTTCAAATCTGTTGCAGAATATCCTATTCGATGCGCTTCCAGGTCGTTCGGATACGATTTCCCTCAGCCCGATGGCAAAATATCTCGACAAAACCACGCTCTATATCGGCAAGTATCTCGTCGATGATTTATACATGCAGGGTATGGTGAACCTCAGGGCAACAGCAAACCCGAGTACGACCATGTTTTCCTTCCTCGCAAACGACATGGAAATAGATACAGAACTAAGTCTTGAATGGATTACCCCACTGGCAACCTTCAGTATATTCACAAAACCAGAAGAGTTGTCGGTTTTCAATTTATTGGATACTATTGGTTTCAGCGTAACGAAGCGTTTTGTGTTCTAAAGGAGCTAGCATGTTCAAAAAGTCCGTAATCGTTCTGATTCTGATATGCATGTTCGGCAGTCTATACGCTGCTGACGACAGCCTCGCAAGCTGGTGGATCGGTAAGCCGATTGAAGCATTCGAATACATAGATTTTACCGAATCAGATCGGCCGTTCCTTGATTCGCTCACCGCATCGTATATCGGATTACCCTATGCACAAGAAGGCATCGACCGTTTGAAGACAACGCTGCTCGACTCCGGTAAATATCTGGTCGTCGAGCCCATCCCGGCCCGCGGTTCGCTCGGTACGGAAAATGTCGTTATATATATTGAGTTTGTAGAAGCAAAAAAACTCGGATCTTTTGATTTTAGGGGATTCAAAGCTGTTGGAAAGGCTGAACTGACCGCAGCCGCCGCTCTAACGGCGGGAGTGGTCTACGATGCGACGACTGCTGCAAAAACCGTCAGTGCAATTCAGCAGCTGTATCGAAGCAAGGGCTTCGAACGAGTCGACGTCATTCCGAGTTACTCGGTATCTTCAAGAACGAACACGCTCGATGTGATGTTCAACATCACTGAATACGACTGGTGGATCGGCAAGCCGATCAGATCTTTTTCCTATACGGGTTTGAAAAACGTTGACAAGGGGAAAGTCGACGACATTACCTATAAATATCTTGGCAAACAATTCACCAAACAACTGTATAGCGAACTCGAAGCAGACTTGAACCGGCTCCAAACGTTCAGCTTGTTCCAGTCTGAGGCTAGTCGCGGCGGAGAGAGCAAAAACGATCTGATTATCACCATCCAGTTTACCGAGCTCCCGCAAATCGAGCAGATTCTCTACAGCGGAAATGCAGGAGTGAAGTCAAAAATCCTTGAAGAAGCAGTAACTGTCAAGCGCACAGACTTTCTCTCGCTGAGCCAGATCGAAACGGCAAAGACAGCGCTAAAGACGCTCTACCTCGAACGCGGATTTGCAGAAGTGGTAATAAACTCGTCCTATACGGTCGATGATGTGACAAACAAATTGGTCTTGACGTTCAACATCGAAGAAGGCAGACAGCTGAAGGTCGGAGAAATCTTGTTTGAAGGAAATTCTGCCATCGCGACGAACGTGCTGCAGAAAGAACTTTCTCTTAAGGTTCAGTCACTGTTCAATTCGGGTAATTTTTCCGAGTCGAAACTAGCTGCTGATCTTCAAGCGATTCAGCTGGTATACCTGACCCGCGGCTATGTTGATATGAAGATAACAGATGTCCGACGCGAAGAAATTACCGACGCGTCGCTACCGGTAGCGAAACTGCGCATCGTATTCGTGATCTCCGAGGGCGAGCAGTGGAAGTTGGGAACCATCACGAGCGAAGGCAATACGCTTTATAGCAACGAAGAAATTCAAAACGTGCTTACGATGAAAAGCGGAACGATACTTGATATCCAGAAGGTCCAGTCGGAGATTGGCAAAATCGCAGACCTCTATTGGAACGAAGGATATGTGGAAAATACCATCGAGCTAGAAGAAACACGCAACATCGAAGAAAAGACGATCTCCTATAAAGTCCGGATCACCGAGCGCGAACAGGCGGTCGTAGAGGAAGTGTTGATTCGTGGTTTGGTAAAGACCAAGCCGTATGTGCTCGAGCGTGAGCTCACAATCAAGAGCGGAGATATTTTTAGCAAAGATCAGTATATCAAAAGCGCACAAAATCTATACAATACTGGATTGCTCACCGATGTAGTACCCAATATCGGGTATGGTACGAAGGAGCACTCGCTGGTAGTTACCTACGATGTTGTCGAAGGCAACCAGATGAATATCGGGTTCGGCGTAACATTCGGTGGAAATGTCGGAGGGTTCCCGGTTTCCGGCTTCTTGAGCTGGCAGGATACCAATATCGGCGGTACGGGAAGAGATTTGTCGATATCGACAGAACTGGCTCCCGACAGTCAGAATCTTTCGCTCTCGTTCAGCGACGGGTGGGTCAAAGACAAACGGTGGAGCAACGCCGTCACGTTATCGGTCGAGCACAGTACCCGTACGAACGGATTGATATTGGCGGACGGTTCTCCCGATACGAGCAATCGTAATAATCTGGCGTATCCGAAGCCGTTTACCAGTTATGACCAATGGGTTGCTTCGAACAAAGCCACTCCGGATGCCGAGTACCTGATGCCCTATGAGTATTATCAAGTTTCACTCGGATACACGACGGGTTATACGTTTATGTTCGATGCAGGACGGTTGAGTCTTGGCGTCGGGCCTACCGTTACGCTGAACTGGGCTACCTACGAGACATCGAGCTTCGTGCCGTACGATTATTTGATTTACGAGTATGGTAAGAAACCGAGATTCTCCAACCGGATCGCCGTATCGACGACGTGGGATGGAAGAGATCTGATAAACAATACTACCAAAGGCTATGTGTTGAGCCAGAGTCTCATCTATAGCGGAGGAATTCTCGGAGGTTTGTCCAATTATATCAGGACGTCCACCAGTGCGAGCGCATTCTTGAAGATTTTCGAAATTCCCGGTGAAAAACCGACCCCCGGAGTCGTTTCCTTCAATACCGCGCTTTCGCTGATGCTTGATCAGTGGGCGAACAATCAGGGGACCTGGACCTGGAACATCAGTGCCTCAAAATACGAGTACCTGTACATCGACGGTATGACGATGGCCAGAGGCATTGAACCAGTATTTTACCAGAAATTCCTCTGGGACAACTCACTGGAATTCAGCATCCAGATTGCAGAAAATGTCCTTTGGGGAGAGGTCTTTGCTAGTGCTACCGGTGTAAGCGAAGAAATTTCCAGCGTAACATCTCTTGGTGCTATAAACTGGCATTATGCTGCAGGCGCCGGGATCAAGCTGAAAATCCCCGGCTTCCCATTAGGACTGTACCTAGTCAAGAACGCACATATGTTATCCGGTCAGGCGTTTGAATGGGAGGGCGGTTCGATTTTCCAGAGTGCGAGCGATACGAGCGGTCTTAAGCTGGTACTCGCGATTACTACTTCGATTTTCTAGTACGATGGCGCCTATGGACAATTCAAACGAAGCGGCCACACCGATGATGCAGCAGTATCTCGAGCTGAAACAGGAACATCAGGACGAGGTACTCTTTTTCAGGTTGGGCGATTTTTACGAAATGTTCATGGACGATGCCAAAGAAGTTTCTCGGCTGCTGAACCTCACGCTCACCGCCCGCAACGGTGTGCCGATGTGCGGTATTCCCCACCATGCGGCAAAGAATTATGTGAAACGTCTTCTTGATGCAGGGAAGAAAGTAGCCGTATGCGAACAAATCGAATTACCGCAAGGGGCAAAGGGCATTGCCAAACGCGAGGTAGTGCAGATTGTAACTCCGGCTACGGTTGTAGAGGACGACTTTCTGGAAGCAGCCGATACGAACTACCTCTGTTCGGTCATCAAACAACGCAATCTGCTGTCGTGCTCGTGGTGCAGTGTTTCGGAAGGGCTGTTCTTTACATCCATGATTCCTTTAGATGAGCGCTACGAGTCTTTGCGTTCGTTTCTGGAGCAAATCAAGCCTCATGAGATCGTAACCGCCGAAGACGACGATATCATGGACGAAGGCTTCGGTGCGACACTCCGTCAGGCGAATGCGATGGTTACCCGGATGCCCTCTTGGCAGTGTACCGTCAAATTCGGCTACAATCTGTTACGCGAGCGTTTCAACACCGTGACGCTCAAGCAGTTCGGATTACTCGAAACAGACGGCCATCTAGCCTCGGCGGGAGCCTTGTTGAATTATCTGCTGTCTACTTCCCGGTCGTCGGTTCCGCACATAACGAATGTAGTCAGAATAGAACAGTCGGCTCAGCTACAGATTGATGAGGCTACGAGAAAAAACCTCGAACTCGTTGTTAATCTGGAAGACGGGACAAAACAGAGGACACTGTTATCGGTCATCGACATGACTTCTACGGCAGGAGGCGGTAGACTGCTCAAACGCTGGCTCTCGGCCCCGCTGTACGATATCGACGCTATTGTTGAACGACAGGACCATATAGCGTGGTTTTTGGATAGGGGAGCCGAACATCAGCGGGTACGCCAGCTGCTGAGAGGCATGCCCGATATCATTCGCCTCTCGAGTCGCGTATCCATGCGACGTTCAACGGTTCAGGACTTGATTTCGATCGCCAATTCGATTGGATTGTTTTTCCAAGTGGTCGCACAAGAAACCGCCCACTATCGTGCCATGTTTGATTTCAAGATGGATGACAAATCGCTCGAGGATCTCATCGATGTAATGGAAACGCTTAAGTCGGCGCTGAACGATACCTGCATCGGTCCTTTTTCGCCCGGAGAAACCATCAAAGACGGTTTTAACAACGAGCTGGACGAACTCAGAGGTCTGCACGGCAACGAGAATTCAATGCTGCAGAAATACCTCGCCAGGCTCAAGGAATCGACTGGCATTCCAACCGTGAAATTATCCTTTAATAAAATTATCGGACATTATATCGAGGTACCGAAAACACATTCGGACAAAATTCCCGCTTCTTTTCATAGAAAACAGACGCTGGTACATGCTGAACGGTATACAACAGACGAGCTAGTCAGCCTGGAACGCGAACTACTAAAACGTGAAGAGGCCGCCCACCAGCTGGAAAGAACATTATATGACGAACTTGTCGAACAAACGGCTTCGTTGACCGAGACATTGAATTCCATTGCGGTTTTCATATCAAACATCGACTGCTTCCAAGGTCTGGCAACGGTTGCAAAAACGTATCGTTATACGCGTCCCGAATTAACAGAGGAAGGACCGATGCAGATCGAAGAAGGCCGCCATGCGGTAGTCGAACGATTTTTGCCGCTCGGTACGTTCGTAGCCAATCCTCTGACTATGGAAGCCGCTGATGAACGTTTTTGTTTGATTACCGGACCGAACATGGCCGGCAAATCGACATATCTCAGGCAAAATGCGCTCATAGTTATTTTGGCACAAATCGGTTCGTATGTACCCGCAAAGCGTGCACGCATTCCCCTAGTTGATAAGCTGTACTGCAGAATCGGAGCCAGCGACAATCTTGCGCGCGGCGAATCGACGTTTCTTGTAGAAATGCAGGAAGCCGCATATATTTTAAGAACCGCTACCGAACGCAGTTTCGTCATTATGGACGAAATAGGGCGGGGTACCAGTACTCAGGACGGAATGTCGATTGCCTATGCCGTGATGCGCTATCTCGTCGAACGAAAGATCAAGACGCTCTTTGCAACGCATTATCATGAATTGACTATGTTGAACAATCAGGACGTTCAGCTGCTGACGCTGGAAGTAGCTGAATCGAAAGGTTCTATCGTATTTTTACGGAAGCTTCGCAAAGGAGTGGCGGACAGTTCGTACGGATTGCACGTGGCTGCGATGGCCGGGATGCCGCAGCACGTATTGAGACAAGCACATACGTTTCAGAAGCGCCATTTTGAAGATTATGCGTTGATTTCGGACGACTCTCAGCTGGATTTATTCAAATCTCAAGAGTCACGAGACACTAAAAGCGATGCCTATCTTCAAGTACTTCTCGAGTCTGTAAAACAATTCGATCTTGATCATTCGACACCGCTACAGGCAATGGCGCTCATCGAGCAATTGAAGAATCTCATCGAAACACCTTGAAATCAAAATAGCTTTCTTCGTCATACTTATTGCATGATCGGAACGCTATGGGCTCAATCGTACTGCCCGCTCTGCACTCGATATGCGTTCGAGTACCACGAAAATATATGCCTGGAATGCCACAAGAGCATCAGCAGGTACATTATCGATACCTATGCCGATCATCGCTGTCCTGAGTGTTTTGCCCCTATGCTTCATGCCGGTTCCGTGTGCCTATGCGAAAGCAGGTTTCCTTTTTATCAGATAGCATACCACAGAGGGTTGTTAAGGACTTTGCTACACCGGTATGTACTAAGCAAAGATACGCGATTTTCTTTGTATGTCGCCATGTTGTGTAAACCCGCTTTCGATGTGTGTCTGAAAAAATATTGCTCGATTACTGTCGTTCCCTTGCCTTCGGGAAACAAGTTCAAGGATCGTAAAGAATTTACAGCGTTAAACGGTCTTGCTTTACGCAGTAAGACAGATAAATCGGTAATTGTAGCGAATCTTCTCTGTCGAATTAGAAATCGGCGGGGATTCTCATATAAATTGAATGCGAAGAAATGTGTAACTTATGCGCATACATGCGATTCGAGTACGCGATGTCTAGTATTGTTCGATGCTACGGCAACATCGTATAAGAATATCACGAAGGCAGTCGAACTACTTAAGAACCGGTTTTCTGGTACAGTAGCAGCTATATGTCTGGCAATGGATTGACAATCACACGTGATTGTCATATGTTGTACACAGTAATACGGTTTGATTTTTGAGGATCGCTGAAGCCGGTCCTTTTTTTATGGAGTTACAGTGAAAGAATCTATCGTACAGGATGTAACGTATCGCATCGCAGCCGAATCGCTCGAACCATTGGGGTATCGGGTCGTCGACGTGCGTAAAAGCGAACACGGCGCATCCGTAGATTTTACGATCGTTATCATGACTATCGGTCGGGAGGTAACCATAGAGGATTGCGCAACTGCGCATCGCGTGCTCTATCCACGGCTGAGTCTTGCCGAAGGAGTCAGGGCGGTCGGTCTGGAAGTCTCAACGCCTGGAATCCAGAGAGTAATTCGAGATATCCATGAATTCAACCTATTTACTACAAAAAGATGCCGAATTTACGACAGTCGAGTCAGTGCCTGGGTAGAAGGTTTCATCGAAGCGTGTGGGGACGGTCATGTGGTCTTGTCATCTGCACGAATCGACGATACCAAAGAACTGGTAGAGAGCTATGCACTACCATATGACCATATTCAAAAGGCAAAATTAGCTTATGCATGGGAGGATGTTCCACAATGTCCAACGAATTAGGAGAGGCGATACGCTCTCTCGTCAACGAGCGGGGAATCTCAGAAGACCTGGTGCTCGATACTATCAAAGGTTTTTTATTGGCAGCGTATAAGCGGAAGTTCGGTACGGCCGACAACGCCGTCGTTCAATTTAACGAAGCCAACGACGATGTCCAGCTGTTTGCAAAAAAAATGATTGTCGAAGACGATGATTTCGATGGTGCGTTCGACGAAATTTCATATTCTGAAGCGCTCGAACTGCACGAGGAGTGTGAAGTAGGCGACGAACTACTCATCCCTATCGATCCGAAAACATTTGACAGGATATCGGTGCAGAGTGCTAAACAGAAAGCTCGTCAGGATTTAAAAGATATCCAAAAAGATACGCTTTATTCCGAATTCCGAACCAAAGAAAACGAGATGATTATCGGGTATTACCAGCGCGAACAGAACGGCGACATCTATATCGATCTGGGAAAAGTCGAAGGCATACTGCCCAAGCGTTTCCAAAGTCCCCGGGAGGCATATCGAAAAAATGACAAAATCAAGTGCTTCGTCTATCAAGTTATTAAACCCGAAAAAGGTCAGCTGCAGGTAATTTTGTCACGTACTCATCCAGAATTCGTTAAAAAGCTGTTCGAGCTCGAGATTCCAGAAATTTACGACCACTCGATTGAAATCTACAAGATAGTGCGCGAACCCGGTTTCAGGACGAAAGTGGCGGTTTACTCGCGTCGTGACGATCTCGATCCGGTTGGTGCGTGCGTAGGGTTGAAAGGAATTAGAATCCAGACAATCATGAGGGAAATGGAAGGCGAGCGCATCGATGTATTGCGTTACGATCCCAATCCAATCGAATTCATAAGAAACGCATTAGCTCCCGCCGAAGTCAAGCGGGTGGTGGTGCTTGATGAGAACAAGCGTACTGCTGTTGCAGTAGTCGAAGAAAGCCAGTTGTCGCTTGCAATCGGCAAACAGGGTCTCAACGTTCGACTTGCAAATAAACTTGTCGACTGGGTTATAGATGTCAAGACGGTCGATCAGTTCAAGGATATGGATTTGGGTTCGATGACGAAGGAACGGGTCGAATCGCTCTTTACCCCCGAACCGACCATTGAACAAGAATTTGAAGAAGATGAAATGCTTCTGGGCCAGATACCTGAACTGAGCCAGGAGTTGGTAGCGAAATTTAATTTCCACGATGTGTATACTGTAGAAGAATTTGTGAATCTTTCGAAAGAAGAACTCGATTTATTCAGCGACATAACGGCCGACGAGATTTCTTCAGTTCACGATATTCTCAGCGAATATGTAGATATCGTTGAAGAGGAGCCGGATGGAGAAGCCGATACGGAGTTCCAATGCCCCGAATGCGGCCATCCCATCTCGCCCGACATGACTGTCTGTCCCAATTGTCATGTCGGATTGAGTTTCGAAGAAGTGGAGATCGATGAGGAGTAGGCTAAAGGCAATATGGCGGATGAACAGAACAAAATGAAAACAACCTTGATCAAGCATACGAACAGACCGCAGTCTTCGCAGCAACGAGAAGTGACGGAACAGAAAGAATCGGAGACTTCTAGGCCTGTTGAGAAGAAAAAGGTCGTAGTGGTCAAGAAAAAAGTAGTCGTCGTACGGCATCAAGCTCGTCCCGATGAAAAAATCGCTCAAAGCGAGGTCGAAACCGGGACCGCTTCCGTATCCGCTGTTGCGCAGCCGCAGTCAGTCGTAGAGACTCCTGTAGAAATCGCAAGACCGGAACCTTCAGAATATGTTGAAGCTAAAGCAGTTGTCGAACCTGCTGCTTCTGAATCCGTACAACGCCAGACAGAACCGAGCCATGCTCGTCAAACAGTGAATGCGGATTCTGAAAAACCATCGGTCAGGGGTCCTGCGGCACCAGTAGTCAGACCACCGAGAAATCTTCCTCCCGTACCTGGACAAGGCCAGACTGCTGCAGCCCACGCCGAATGGCGTAGTCGCAATCCTAATCCCACAGGCAGGCCACAAGGCTCCTATCAGGGGCGCAATACACAACAGGGTTATAACAACGGACGACCTCCGTATCAGAGCCGTCAGACAGGAGCTCCGGGACAGCCGGGTTCCTATCCTCAGGGACCGCGTACCGGCAACAGACCTTCATATGCCCAACAAGGCGATCGCACTGCACCTCCGGGGGGAAGACCATACCCTCCACGTCCTGCATTCGGCGGCCCGCCGCGACCAGGCAGGCCCGGAGGTTTCGGCAGACCTAGAACGCCTGGATCCGCAGCTCCTTCAGAGTCAATGGAACCGGTAGCGCAGAAGACTACAAAAAAAGTTTTCAAGAAAAAACGGGAAGATTTTAAGAAACCCGAAAGAGTTACTGAAAAAGATTTCCAGATAAAGCGCAAAGAGGCACAAAGGGCAAACCCGGTACCGAAGAAAATCGATATCATGGAAGTCATTACTGTCGCAGATCTGGCTAAGAAGATGAATCTTAAGGCTTCCGAAATAATCGGGAAGCTGTTCAAGATGGGCATGATGGTAACCATTAACCAGCAAATCGATTCGGAAACTGCCGCAATCATTGCCAGCGATTACGACTGTACCGTCAACATTGTTTCTCTGTACGACGAAACGATTATCGTCAGCGAGACAGACACTCCCGCAACGTTGAAAAGCCGAGCTCCTATCGTGACGGTCATGGGCACGTCGACCATGGCAAGACCAAGCTGCTTGACGCCATTCGTTCTACCAATGTTGCCGGTGGCGAGTTCGGGGGAATCACCCAGCACATCGGTGCCTATAAAGTTCAAATCCCGAATAAAGGTGAAATAGTCTTTCTTGATACACCTGGACACGCAGCATTTACTATGATGCGCGCACGCGGAGCACAAATAACCGATATAGTCGTCCTTGTCGTTGCAGCCAACGACGGCGTCATGCCTCAGACCAAAGAGGCTATCGACCACGCCAAGGCTGCAAAAGTGCCCATTATCGTGGCAATCAACAAGATTGATCTTCCCGAAGCGAATATCGATCACGTGAAGCAGCAGTTGAGTGATCTCGGCTTGTTGCCCGAAGACTGGGGCGGCAGTACCCTGTATTGCGAAATCTCTGCTTTGAAAAAGCTCGGTATCGATAATCTGCTCGATACGATTCTCCTGCAGGCGGAAATGCTCGAGCTTACGGCCAATCCCGATACAAGGGCGGAAGGTAAGATTCTCGAATCTAGAATCGACCAGGGGCGTGGAATTGTTGCAACCGTGATCATCGAGCGGGGAACACTACACCAAGGCGACAATTTTGTTGCCGGTATCTATCCCGGAAAAGTCCGAGCGATGGTCGATGACCACGGAAACCGTATATCGGAAGCGGGTCCCGCCACTCCTGTCGAGATTATCGGATTATCCGATATTCCCGGAGCAGGCGATCCATTTCAAGTTACCGAAAACGAAAAGCAGGCAAGACAGGTCGGAACGAAACGTCAAGAACTCGAACGCCTTGGGGCAGCCAAGAATGTCAAGAAGGTTACACTCGACAACATCTTCGATACGATGAAAGAAGGCTCGGTACAAGAACTCAATGTTATCATTAAAGGTGACGTCCAGGGTTCCGTCGAAGCGGTTCAGAACTCACTCGAAAAGTTGTCTAACGATGAGATTCGGCTCAATGTTTTACGTGCTTCAGCCGGTGCAATCATCGAAGACGATATAAATCTAGCAATCGCTTCTCAAGCTCTGGTATTGGGATTCAACGTCCGTCCGACACCGAAAGCCCAAGCGTTGGCAGATTATGAGAAGATCGAGATACGTAAGTACAATATCATTTATGATGCGATCGACGATATCAGAGCTGCTATGGAAGGCATGCTGACTCCTGAACGAAAGGAGACGGTCATCGGTAAGGTCGAAGTTCGTGAAATCTTCCGTGTACCGAAGATCGGCGTCATCGCAGGTAGTTACGTGCTTGACGGTAAAGTAAAGAGAAATGCCTTGGTTAATGTTGTTAGAGACAGTATTCAGATCAAGACCGACAAGATTTCTTCGCTGAAGCGCTTTAAGGACGATGCGAGGGAAGTTGCAGCCGGATTCGAATGCGGAGTCGGTCTGGAAAATTTCCAAGATTTGAGTGTCGGTGACATCCTCGAGGTCATCGAGGTTACGGAGGTAGCTAAAAAGCTTAAGTCTAATGAGTGAGTACAACCACAAACGTATGGAGGCAAGAATCAGGGAAGCAATCGGAACGCTGCTGCTGACCAATGAAGTGAAGAATCCTAAGATTGGCCGCTTCGTTTCAATCAACGATGTTCAGCTTTCAAAAGATTCTGCCTATGCAGTCGTGTGGGTATCTTCCTTAGATGCCGACCAGCGTTTGGATGAATCGGTAACTGCCTTGCAGAGCGCTGCCGGTTTCATACAGCAGCGTCTCGGCAGTATTCTGAAGACCCGCAACACGCCAAGACTTACGTTCAAGGCCGATACGTCGATTCGCGAAAGCGAAAAAATCAACGCGATTATCGATAAACTGCATCAACAGTGATGAATTCTCGTTCTTCGTTGCTATTATTGCATAAGAAGCCCGGCTCTACTTCATTCGCATCCCTCTATCCAATCAAGCACAGGCTGTCGAAAAAAGTAGGGCATGCCGGGACTCTCGACAAATTCGCCGAAGGGTTACTCATCGTGTTGACGGGTTCTCTTACCAAACTGAATCCATTATTTTCTAATCTAGATAAGCGTTATTATGCAACTATAGAATTCGGAATCGAAACCGATACGCTCGATCCAGAGGGGAAAATCGTAAAACGAACAGCAGTTCCATCACTGGCAACCATCGAAACAGTACTCGGCAATCACTTTGTCGGAACCATCCTGCAAGCTCCTCCTATGTACAGCGCTATCCATATCGATGGAGTTCGTTCGCATCGTCTTGCACGAAGCGGGGTTGAAATCGAGATTCCCAAACGACCGGTAACGATTTACTCGACACGGATTATCGAGTGGGACTCTGGACGACTAGCATTAGAGGTCCATTGCTCTAAAGGAACCTATATCCGTTCGTTAGCACGTGATCTAGGGGCTCTTTGCGGCTCAAGTGCATATCTATCAGCCTTGACCAGAACCTCGATCGGGCCCTATGCTCTTGAAGAGGCTGTGTACGCTGATGAAGTCGATGAGGTCGATAAGGTGGCAGACAAGACACTGAAAAACTTACTAAGGCTTGATAATATTGCAAAAATCGTCGTTAGCGATGCTGCGATCGATCGGCTTGGAAACGGAAGAATGCCGGTCGTCGAGGACTATGTCGGAGCATGCGAACTAGTGAAGAAAGATTATGCTGCTGTCGTAGACAGATACGATAATTTACAGGCAGTCGTTTCGCTTGACGAACACGGCGTGTGTACGACCATGGTTGCTTTGGTAAAAGGAGAACCTTTCTGATGCTGCTTCTTGATTTTGACCAAACATTGGCAAAAGGAGAATTCTCAAAGATTCCGACGGCAGTATCGATCGGTGTGTTCGACGGATTGCACCTCGGACATCAGAAGGTTATACGGGAGGCGGTTACGCTTGCTGCAAAACATAAGCACTGGAAATCAGCGGTTCTAACATTCTCTTCGAATCCGAAAACCCTGATGGGGAGAAATCCATTTTCCAAGCCGCTGATGTCGCTAAGGCAGAGTACCGATTTCTTTTCTAAACTAGGAGTTGATTATTTAGTTGTGATTGACTTTTCTCCCGATTTCAGTAAACTGTCGGGAGAGGCTTTCATTGCCAAGACATGCCGTTTGTTCGATGTAAAGGCGATTGTAGTCGGCGATAATTTCCGATGTGGCCTGCAGGCCAAGACAGGGCCTGCCGAGCTAAAGGATATTGTCCCGCGTTATACCGAAGGTGCTACGGTCATCATACCAGAAACCTATCGGTTGGCCGATGGCACCGAAAACAGCAGTACATTGGTGAGAAGCCGTTTGTTATCGGGCAGGATCGAGGAAGTTTCGGTACTGCTAGGCAGGAACTATTCATTGGACTTGGCCCAAATCCCTCCAAGGATCATTGGAAGATCCCTGCAATTTTCTGTCGAGTCGTTCGTACAGCTCCTGCCGCCACCGGGACTATACGAAGCATTATTAATTCGGGCCGGCCGTTCGGCTGTCGAGATGCGGGTTACCGTCGATGAAGAGTTTCTTACATTGACCTGCCCGGGGCAGTCGAAGAATAACGACGGTTTCGACGGTTTTGCAAGATGCGACAGATGTGATAGTTTGGAATTTTTAAAGGAGTTGCCTTCAGTATGTTAACAAAAGAAACTAAGACTCAAATCATAACCGAATTCGGTAAAAGCCCTGCGAATACCGGTTCGGCGGAAGTTCAGATAGCATTGCTGACTGAGCGGATTCGTGACTTGCAGAGCCACTTCGATGCAAATCCGAAGGATCATGCTAGTCGCCGCGGTCTTTTAAAGATGGTTGGTGCACGCAGGCGGTTGCTGAAATATGTCAAAGACAATGATGTAACCAAATATCGCGAGCTTTTACAGAAACTAAATCTGAGAAAGTAGGCGCTTGGGTGTTTGAACATGAGAATCAGCTCCGGATTCTTACTGAATCACGGGGCTGTTTCTATTTTTATAGCATAACTCGCCGTATTTTTGTATGATAAGAAAGAATCAAAGAAAGAATAGAGAACAGGAAGTAACAGAATGACAAAGACAGTACGTGTAAAGCTTGGAGAAGGACAATTAGTTCTTGAGACCGGGCGGATGGCAAAACAGGCCAATGGTGCGGTATTCGCACATTATGAAGGAAGTGCGGTTCTTGCAACCGTATGTTGCGGAAGCGAACCTGACGAGACTCTCGATTACGTACCTTTACAGGTCGAATACAATGAAAAATACTATGCTGCGGGTAAGATTCCCGGTGGATTTCTTAAGCGCGAGGGAAGACCCAAAGATAAGGAAATACTAGTAAGCAGACTGATTGACAGACCCATGAGACCGCTTTTCAACAAAGCGTTCGGTCGCGAAATTCAAGTCGTTCCGACCGTAGTCAGCTCCGACATGGTCAATCCGCCAGACATCATCTCGATTATCGCATCTTCTGCGGCCGTTACGATTTCCGATATTCCCTTCAACGGACCTATCGCTGCAGTTCGTGTAGGATATATGGATGGCCAGTTTATCATAAATCCCACATTTCAGCAGATCGAATCGTGCCAGCTCGATATCGTGGTAGCGGGAACGAAAGACGGTATTACCATGGTGGAAGGTGGTGCGAAACAGGTCTCTGAGGAAATGATGCTTCAGGCGATTGAAACCGCGCAGCCGGTTATCGCGGACCTCTGCCGTGCCCAGATTGAGCTAGCTTCGCTTGCCGGAAAGGAAAAATTACCGGTTATCGAAAAGACTGAAGATCTTTCATTCCTAGACCCGATTCGTGAATACGCCTATCCGCTTTATAAAAAGGCTAGTTTCGTAAAAGGAAAACAGAACCGTTACGCTGCGATTGCAGAAGTAAAAGAACAGGTTGTCGAACGTTTTTCCGAAGAAATCGAAGCAAGTGGTAAATCCGATAAGGTCGATGCAATGTTCGAGGATTTGGAATATTCTATATTACGGACATCCATTCTCAACGATGGTGTCAGGACGGACGGCCGCAAGGTAGATGAGATTCGTCCTATTGCCTGTGAAGTAGGAGTCCTGCCCAGAGCACACGGAAGTGCGTTATTTACCCGTGGAGAAACCCAAAGTCTTGCAACTACCACGCTGGGAACTGCGAATGATGAACAAATGTTCGATACGATCGACGGCGATAAGCATTTTGAAAATTTCATGCTTCACTACAATTTCCCGCCGTTCTCTGTCGGTGAGACCGGACGTCTATCGACGGGTCGCAGAGAAATCGGACACGGACATCTCGCACAAAGAGCGCTCGAAGCCGTTATTCCTCCGAAAACCAGTTTCCCGTATACGATCAGGGTCGTATCGGAAATTCTTGAATCGAATGGATCTTCATCCATGGCTTCAGTCTGCGGCGGCTGCCTTTCGCTGATGGATGCCGGTGTGAAGATTCTTCAGCCGGTTGCCGGTATCGCCATGGGATTGATTACTGAAGGAGCCGATTATGCTAAAT
Organism: Spirochaetales bacterium; assembly: GCA_012729295.1. GTDB lineage: Bacteria > Spirochaetota > Spirochaetia > Sphaerochaetales > Sphaerochaetaceae > JAAYDK01. Next base: position 18,300 of record JAAYDK010000068.1, read on the forward strand.
ATGTCGTGCTCAGCGATATTCTCGGAGAAGAAGACCATCTCGGAGACATGGATTTTAAAGTAGCCGGAACGAAGGAAGGAATTACTGCTTTCCAGATGGATATCAAAATTGCGGGAGTATCGAGAGAGATCATGGCAAAAGCTTTGGCTCAGGCTAAAGAAGGCCGCATGCATATCCTGGATATCATGACGAAGGTCATAGATACCCCGCGTAGCGATCTTTCGGAATATGCTCCGAAAATTTTAACGATGAAAATCGATGAAGAAAAAATCGGTGCGGTTATCGGTACCGGAGGCAAAACCATCAAGAGTATTGCCGAGCAGTCGGGATCAGAAATTAATATCGAGAACGACGGAACGGTAACCATCTACGGGAAAAACAGCTTTAGCGCCAACAAGGCTCTCGACCTGGTCAAGTCCATCGTCGAAGAACCTGAAGTCGGTAGAGTCTATACAGGTACGGTCAAGCGCATCATGGATTTCGGTGCGTTTATCGAAATCCTTCCCGGGAAAGAAGGGCTTTGCCACATTTCTAAGCTTTCTCGCAAACGAGTGAACAATGTCGGTGATGTGTTGACTCTGAACCAGGTAATCCCTGTGAAATTGATTGAAATCGACCGAATGGGTCGTCTTAACCTCAGCTATATCGACGCCGTAGAATCGGAAGAGAAGAAGTAATGGCTGAGACGGTAGTCGTAAAAGTAGTGGCTGCTGAAGGAGCATCGGTTCCCTTCAGCGCTACCGCCTTTGCAGCCGGAGCTGATTTATGCGCCTATCTGCCAAACGGGCCCGTGCAGATTGATCAAAGCGGGTACGAGTTGATACCGACGGGATTAATAATTGAAATCCCGTTCGGTTACGAAGCTCAGGTGCGTCCTCGTTCGGGCCTGGCGGCACGTTATGGCATTACAGTGCTGAATGCCCCGGGTACGATCGACAGCGATTATCGCGGCGAAGTAAAAGTTTTGCTGATAAACCACGGCAAAGCACCATTCACGGTTCATAACGGGGATCGAATTGCCCAGCTGGTAATTGTCCCCGTAGAACATTGCACATATGTGAAGGTCCGTACCGTCTCCCAAACGGATCGGGGAAGCGGAGGGTTCGGATCTACTGGAGTATAAGGCATGGCAGCTTTCCGTCGGGCATCGTATCGTATCGTTTCGATATATGTGTTGCGGGAATTTGCGCTTTCGCTCCTTGTTTCCTTTATCTTTTTCTTTTTTATTTTTTTTATCAACCAAATATTATTGCTCGCTCAAAAAATTCTGATTAAAAATGTCGACATCGGTTCGGTATTGCGCCTGATTGGTCTTGCCATACCTCAGATTCTGCTCTACACGCTTCCGTTCTCATCGTTGACTGCTTCTTCGATGGTTATTGGGGAATTATCAAGTCGCAATGAAATTCTCGCACTACGGTGCAGCGGAATTTCAATGACCAAGCTGTTCAGACCGATCGTCGTCTGTGCGGTATGCCTAAGCCTACTAACGTTTGCTGTAGCAGACATCCTGCTTCCGTATAGCTCGCAGAGATATGTACAAATGTATTCCGAACTACTTCAGGATCTGCCTACCATCGAACTAGAATCATGGTCGGTCAACAGGGTAGAGAACAAGATTCTGGTAACAGGGCAAGTAGAGGGTTCGACAATCAGCAACCTGGTGATGTTCGATGTACCCAACCAAGGTGATGCTACCGTAATCAGTGCTCAAAAAGCCGATATCACGCTTATTGATCTTGAACATCTTATGTATCGTTTGGATCTGCACGATCCAGTTCTTCTCTCCACAGACAGCAAGGCCATTGACGAGTTTTCCTTTTCCAAGGCCGAATATATGACCTATTACCTTGATTTCTCTAGCCAGATGAAGCGACTTACCGATGTGACTCCTTCGCAAATGAGCTCGAAAGCATTGAGAGAGGCAATCAGCGCGCGAAAGAGCCAGAAAGAAAAGGACGATAGGCTTACCGATTCCCAAATAACAACACTCGAAACAAGAATTGCAGACCTTGGTAAAACCATTGCGAGCGACCAAACAATACGAAGCGAAGACATCAACGAAATCATACGGTTATCGCAGGAACTCGAATCTCTGAAGGCCATGCGTTCGATAAATTTTTATCTTCAGTATTATCGGGCTGAACTTCATAAGAAAATGGCGCTGTCCGCTGCGTGCTTTTTTTTAGTTTTTATCACTTTCCCGCTATCCTTTTTTCGTATCAAACACGGTCGGTTGTTCGGTTTCGGATTGAGCCTACTAGTTGCCTGCGCATATTGGTTCATGCTGTTTTATGCACAGATGCAGATTTTGGATTACCAATTTAATCCTGGTTTTCTCATCTGGGCTCCCGATGCAATCATCTTTTTAATATCGCTTATTCTTATCGTAGTGATGAGGCGTACATGAAACGAATAGATTCCTTCATTACGCATGCCATTCTAAAAGTAATGCTCTCGACTTTAGCGCTGGTCATACTCGTCATCATGCTCTTCGATTTATTTTCAAATATCGACCGCTACATCAATCTTGGTGTCGAAACCTCCGCTATCGTATATCTTACGGTTCTTCAGGCTCCCCAGGGAGTAGTATTGGGAATCGGACCCGCCATACTGTTTGCAATCACATTCGTACTGTCGTCTCTTCAGGCAAATAACGAAATGATTGTTCTGTTCAATGCCGGATTCTCCTATAAAAGGATTGTATTGCCCTGTATTATCGTTGCGTTGTTTGCTTCGTTATTCCAGTTTTTCTTCAACGAACAGATTGCAGTCAGAGCTTCAGGTGAAAAAAGCATACAGACACAAATCATTACCGGGACGTCGAACGTGTATGATAATCGCAATATTGCGTTACGCTCTCCCGATGGTTCCTATATCATGTATGCAACGCGTTACTACGAGGAATCGCAAAGAATCAGCAATGTCAGTGTCATCATGCTTGACGAAGATTCGATTATTACCGCTCGCGTGAATGCTTCGTACGGCATCTATACCGGAACGCACTGGGAATTACACGATGCCGTACGCTATCTGCTGGACAAGGAAGGCCATACGCTGGCTGTTCTGAGCGAAGACGTCTACATAAACGAAAGAATTAATCTCGAAAGCGCCTTATTCAGGAACCTTGGTGCTGATATCAAAACCATGCGCTTGGGCGAAGCATACGATTACGTTCGTCGTCTTCAGTTCATCGATCCATCGCGGTATGCTGCATATGCTACCGATTTACAAGAACGCGTATGGTCGAACGCGAGTCCCTTGATATTAGCGGTAATTTCTTGTTCTACTCTTGTAGGATGGAGGAAGAACGTATTGGTTTTCAGCGTGATTTCCAGCCTTTCGATTGCTGTTGTTTTCTTTGTAGCGAAAATGCTGGCAACCATATTGTCGAAACAGGAAGTAATTCATCCCATTGTCGGAGCTGCGTCTCCGCTGATCGTGATGCTCGTTTTTTCAGCTATCGCAATATTAATCAAGAGGAAGTAATCAATTGGAATCCATTTATCGCCTTAAACATCAAGACAGCTCGTCGCTAGCACGCACCGGATGGATCGATTTACCCCACGGAACGGTCAGGACGCCGGCGTTCATGCCGGTGGGAACCAATGGGACCGTAAAAGGAATGTACCACGATCAAGTAGCCAGCATCGGTTATGAGATAATCTTAGGAAATACCTACCACCTTTATTTGCGTCCTGGAATGAAGGTTCTCGAACATTTTGGCGGTTTGCATACGTTTAGTAATTGGAACCGTAACATACTCACCGACAGTGGTGGCTTCCAAATTTTTTCATTGTCCAAATTACGAAAGATACGTCCTGAAGGTGTTACATTTCAGAGTCATATCGACGGTTCCCGTCATTTCCTCTCTCCCGAGGACGTTGTGGATGTGCAAAAGATCATTGGCAGCGATATACTCATGTGCCTGGATGTATGCACTCCGCCCGATATGGAATACCGTAAAGCCCGCGAAGCCTGGTTGATTACTAAATCATGGGCCGAGCGTTCGTTGCGCCGACGCAGCGAGCACGAGGAATTCCAAGGGAAGCTCTTTGGGATCGTCCAGGGGAATTTTTATAAGGACTTGAGAAAGGAAAGTGCCGAAACCATCGGATCGATGGAATTTCCCGGAGTGGCCATCGGGGGATTATCTGTCGGAGAAAAACCCGAAGTATTTTCTGAATTTCTTGCCTATACCACAGAATTCTTACCTTATGATAAACCTCGTTACGTGATGGGAATCGGGAGTCCCGATTATATTCTGGATGCAGTGGCCAACGGGATAGATTTGTTCGATTGCGTACTGGCGACAAGGACCGCCAGAAACGGTTCTGTCTTCACCAACCAAGGCATGGTTCAGATGAAACGTGCCGAACACGAGTTCAAGGATGGACCGATCGTCGAAGGGTGCCCGTGTACCGTTTGCACAAAATATTCGAAAGGATATCTGAGACATGTATTCAAGGCTCAAGAGATGATTGCGGGAATGCTCGCGACCGAACACAATCTCACGTTCCTCTACCTGCTCATGGAACGAGTCAGATCTGCAATCGAACGTAACGAATTTACTGAATTCAGGCGTTCATTTTTACGTGAATATTATGGAACATAAACGAGAAGATCAAAAGAAACTCCATACGATTAATTCAACTATCGTTATGATTTGTACCTTATTATCACGCCTTTTGGGGATTGTGAAGGCTAGGGTGATCGCTGTCCATTTCGGATTGACCGGCATAGCCGATGTCATCAACTTTACCTTCAACATTCCCAATAATTTTCGTAAGCTTTTTGCAGAAGGGGCGCTTAGTAACGCTTATGTCCCCGTGTTTTCCCTGTGTATTGCACAAGATGACGATCAAAGAACTGCTTCGCGAGCACTGCTGGCAAGGATGCAGGGATTCCAGCTGTTGGTCTTCGTCCCGCTCATTCTGGCGACTTGGATATTCAGAGAACACATCGTCGTATTCCTCAGTGATTTTCGCGATCCTGATATGATTCGCCTTTCATCAGGTCTTCTCGTGTATTTCATGATTTTTTTACTTACCATCTCCTTTTCTGCAGTATATCAGGGGGTATTGCAGTGCCACGGATCTTTTCTGGTTGCTTCGGCAGCCCCTCTGGCGTTTTCCATTTCGGTAATCGGCTCGATTATCCTGCTTTCTGAATCAATTGGAGCATACTCGATGGCGGTCGGAACGGTTCTGGGCGGGACGCTTCAATGCCTCATTACCGCACTGCATATGAGAAAATTCGGTTATTCGCTAGGCGTTTCGTTTGCCTTTCGCGACAAACGCTTCAAACAGGTGCTTTCTGCCTGGCTGCCGGTGACGGTCGGATCGATTTTACTGATGGCCGGCCAACAGGTGGCATACTATTTTGCTTCGACGCTCGAAACCGGTAGCGTTACTGCATTCAGCAACGCAATAATTTTCTGGCAGACTCCGTATGGAATATTTTTTACCGCCATTGCAACCGTTTATTTTCCTTCCATGGTTGCTGCCGCAGCTAAGAACGATCAATTTACCGAATTAGGATCTTTATCATCGCAAGCATTGAGTCATGTAACATCCTTGTTACTGCCCGCTGCGATTACACTTGCTTTCTTACGGGAAGAAACGGTAGCTGCGGTACTTCAAAAAGGATTGTTTGGGCCTGAAGATACTTTGCGTACCGCCCATGTATTGTTGTGGTACGTAATCGGGATGGTACCGGTTGCTTGGTTCGGTATTTTGCAACGCATCTATTATGCCATGTTTCGTTTCAAGCGTTTGGTAGTGGTTGTCGTCCTCATAGTAGCAGTCGATGTCATTGCTACGTGGTTGCTGATACGGCAAGGCCTTGACGCGCGCGCTCTAAGTATAGCTAACACCATAGCGTATGCAACCGGATGTATCGTGGTATTTCTTATGGCTCCAAGACCGCTTATGAGAAGATTGCGTCAATCGTTGATACACATCATACGAATTATGGCAGCGAACATCCCGCTTGTCGTACTAGGCCTGGCGTATGACAGGTTTGCACCCGATTGGGCTCATAACGGAGGCACTGCGTTAAACCTGTTAATTCTAGCAGGCTTGTATGCGGTCGCCGTCGCGATTACAATCGCCATATACAGAATCGCGCGCATTGAATGGATCGGAGTTCTTAAAAAAAGCAGGCACTGAGTTCCCCCAGTGCCAGTCTTATTATAATTCCAATGCTGTTATCGATATAACTGAATAGTCATAATCACGTTCGTTAAGCGTGAACGAGAA
>JAAYDK010000069.1 GCA_012729295.1 Spirochaetales bacterium
CGATATTCGCTCTGTCGTTTGTTTCTCTGTTTTCCGGAATGCTTATCGCCAAAGACCGAAGTACTTCGTTTCTACTACGGTTGTTTGCATCGCCTCTGACGTCTAAAGACTTTATCACAGGCTATACACTGCCGATGATTCCGCTTGCGATTGCCCAAATGCTGGTTTGTTTTATTGCAGCATTGGGACTTGGACTACAATATACGCCTAACATATTCCTATCGGTTATCGTGTTGATACCGGCGGCAATTCTGTTTATCGGAATCGGATTATTGACGGGCAGTCTGCTCAACGACAGACAAGTCGGCGGTGTCTGCGGAGCGTTGCTGACTAATCTCAGCGCGTGGTTGAGCGGGACCTGGTTCGATCTCGACCTCGTGGGAGGATGGTTTAAGGATATTGCCTATATGCTGCCGTTTGCCCGTGCAGTAGAAGCTGGTCGATCTGCATTGGCCGGTGATTACTCGGCGATACCGGGGCATCTGTGGTGGGTAATCGGATATGCAGGTGTCGTCATGGGTATCGCAATCTTCGCGTTTCGTAAAAAAATGAACGCAGAGACAATTTAAGCTGAATATTTATCGCTTACAGTGCAAGCAATTCCTTCACCTTCTTCATGACAGGAATATCAGCCGGTACCCAATCGACATCTTCAAGTTCATCTACACTCAACCAGCGGCTTTCGGTATGCTCGGACAGTTGTAGCGACCCCGAGCGCAGCGCACAGACAAACGCGTGCATCGTTAAGCTGAAGGCAGCGTATTCGTGTTCTACTGTTATCAACGGAGAGACGATCTCGATTATCGAATTGAGTTCTTCTTGAATTTCCCTTGTCAATGCATCTGCAGCTCGTTCGTTCTTTTCGAGCTTACCTCCGGGGAATTCCCACGTGCCGCCTGATTCGCCTATATCAGATCGCCTGGCACAAAAGACTCTGTTATCTTTGATAATGACAGCAGCCGCTACCGTGATATGCTTTTTCATCTTGCTGTCGATTATTGCATAGTTCTCATATACAAGCATAGAACCTGTCGAGCGGGAGCCTATGTATGAATTTCGTTGGATTCATTCGCATGATGCGTTACAGTATTAGCTAACGGGAAGGGTATGCCATGCGTAACAAAAACTCGGCAAACATTATCGCTCAAGATTCTTCAAAAGTGATGTACGAGAATCTTTTACCTCATGAATTTATCCAACGGATCAACGAATGTCCTATTGCCTATGTCCCTCTTGGAACACTCGAGTGGCACGCAAAGCATCTTCCGCTTGGTTCCGACGGTATCCAATCAAGAGGATTTTTCCAACGATTGGCAATGGAAATCGGCGGCATAGTACTGCCCATGCTGTTTCTCGGACCCGATTACCGCTACACCGGGTCAGACGGACAATCATATTATGGCATGGATTGCCATAGCTTCGAAAGCGGGTATCCCCAGCAGCTTCCTGGCAGCGCGTACTATGTCGAACACGAATTATTCAATACGATACTGGACAACGTAGTGGGAAACCTAGCGAGGGCTGGATTTGGCATTGTAATCGCGCATGGTCATGGACCTTCTACGATTGCTTTCTCGGCACGGAAGCAAATATTTTCAGACAAATTTCATGTCATTACCCATACGCTTGCAGAACTCGGATTCGAAGGGGATCAGGGAATCATGACCGATCACGCTGCAGCTAATGAAACATCGCTGGTCATGGCACTCGATCCACAGCTGGCCGATCTGTCACACATAATCGACGATGAAATTCCGGTAAGTGTGTGGGGTACGGATCCGCGCAAGCATTCGAGTGCCATACAGGGTTCGTTTCTCATCGAGAAAAATATCGACCGTGTCGTAGCCACATTACGAAACATGGTCGCTGAAGTACCCAAACCAGATTTGGTACTGGAGTTCCAGCATGTAAAAAATCTGCTGGACAAACCAATATCATAGGCATTCTCATCTGTCGGTTGTACTCGGCTTGTCATAATTCTATTAAAACCGGTTACACGCAAAACTGTTTGTACTTGTTATTGAAAAGATTAGGTATGTAACAGGGGAAACTACGTTAACTCGAGCACCATCATATCCAGATTGCTATATGAACCGTTCTTATGTTTAAATCCGTGCCTAATAGTCCCGCATGTGATAAACGAGAATTTTTTGTAGAGATGAATTGCTTTATGATTGTTTGAGACTACTTCGAGTTCCAACTGTTCGTAACCGATATTTTTTGCACATTCGATGAGTGTTTGCAATAAAAGTGTTCCCAAACCGCGATTTTCGAACTCAGGCAGGACAGAGATTCCGAAATGTGCTCGATGGCGCATCTTGCTCGTCATGGAAACCGGAGAGAAGTCGGTCAGACCGACTAACACTGAGTCGATGAAAGCCCCGATCATCGCCGCTCGTTCAGCTGATAAGCGCGATTCTAGAAATTTCACTTCTTCCTCAACGGTAATCGTCCATTCTCCGGCATCCCGTGCGAGAAAATCAGTAGCTGCACAGATTGCAGCTCCATACGCAACGGCAGCATTTGCATCGTCTTGGTTGAGAGACCGAATGACTGCCGTACTTCCATCGCGAAGCACGTACTCGACAGGTTCAAATTTCATAGCCCAGCATACACCCCATTTTGGGAGAAGACAACAATGATAGCAGGCAAAACCATACTTGCTACTGTATTGTGGAACAGTTAATTAGCTTGAGTAATCCAAACCGACAATCTATTCATCGGTTTATCAGGTTCTAGCCTGAAGGTAAAAGTATGAAGAGGTCTACCGAAACAGCGTGGAAAAGCGAAACGCAAGAATATCTTCATGCTCGAAACGACCGAGATCCATCATGCTCATTGCGTATCGGTAGCCATATCAAAATTCGTGTTCGCATAGTTCTTATTCGATTTACTACGATATTGAATGATGATGCCGATAAGTGCTACTACTGCGGTAACGATGATGAAAACGAGTGTCATGCCTTCGACTGCCGATTGCCACAGATGCTCGTAGTTCACGGGTAACGAGTCACTGCTGCTATCGAACAGGGCGATAGCCATTCTGATCCCGGTTATTGCAAAGCAGGCTCCGATACACCCACTGGCGATTACCAAGGCATGCTTTCTCAATACTGCAAAGAGAATAATTCCTATTACACTAGCAAGCGCGATTATCACAGGTGTGGTCAAATCGAATACAATTGCAATTCCCAGAGCCAACATGCCCCCGAACAGGGCATTTGCGATGCGTGGAAACGTCCATGCCAGTAGGCCTGCTATAACGGCAAGCAAGAATCCGATAATTGTCGAATTTTCGCTTGGAGCAACGATATTAGTCGCGAATACCGATACAATTATAAGAAACATCGAACATAGGAAACCCTTGTAAAAACGATAACCGGAGACCAGGAATATCAGGCCAAAGAGAATCAGCAGACTACACACGATATATACCGCAGGAC
>JAAYDK010000070.1 GCA_012729295.1 Spirochaetales bacterium
CACATGGTACCAACCCGCAGTAACAGATTTTACGTTTTCCATGACTTTGACCGGTACGAGTATCGGGGGAGAAGCTTCGATACCCAACTGCCCGAACCGGTTGTCTCCGGTAGCCCAGAGATCTCCCCTCTTATCGATGAAAACGGTAAAATTTCTGCCTGCAGCAGCGAACATAACGTCATGGGCGACTCGAACGAATTCATGTGAATCAACCGTATCGCCGGTTCCTAACTGCCCGACTTCATTTGCACCGGCAGCCCATAACGTATCGTGAGAGTCGATATAGAGGGTGTGAAAACCTCCTGCTGCGATAGATGTTACCTGTTCTGCTACCTTCACCGGTTTTATTTTGGGAACGACGGAAGCGTCGCCTAGTTGCCCGAAATTATTGTTGCCGGTTGTCCAGAGCGTTCCGTTGTAATCGAGAAATGCTGTGTGGTAGCCGCCGCAAGCGACAGCCTCCACCTGATTTGCTATCTGCTTGAATCGGTTCGAATTCGAGGCCGTCAGGTCTCCGAACTGGCCGTTTTGATTTAGACCTGTAGCCCAAAGCGTACCATCCGAACGAAGCACCATCGAATGATACCATCCGGTAGAGACTGTTGAAACATCATCGAGCAGTTTTATTGCATAAGGAACTGTCTGATACGAACCGGCTCCTAGTTGGCCGAATGAATTGTCACCCCATCCGTAGAGCGTACCGTGAGTATCGAGCGCAAGGGTGAAACGTCCGCCAGCAGAGACTGCCTGGAAACGGTTGTCGAGTACTTCGAACCGATCGGTACCTTCGGTTTTCGGCAAACCCAACTGCCCATTTGCATTCAGCCCGGCAGCCAGAACGGTTTGGTCGCTCATGATTACCAGCGCATGATAAGCTCCGGCCCCGGCAGCAGTCGGAACAGGCGTTGCGACAGGTTCCTGAAATGCAGTGGAATCAGTAATGGAGGTTCCCTGAAACACTGCAACCGTTGTGTGTAACTGGACGTGTTTGAGAACCTCTCCAGTATCTGCGTCGATGACGTCGATGTGTTCGATTACTAACGCGAACTGATCATGGGTACGCTGAATCGACCATAACCCGCGAGCGACTAAATTCCGTTCTCGCAGAGATGCGAAGGATCCGGCTTCGAGATAGGAAAGCGAGCCTTCGGCATGAAATCTGAATGAATGATTGCCAAGCACTACATCAGAAATCGAGATGTGAAATACTGGCGGCCAGGATTCTCCTTCGGGAAATTCAACGACTAGCGCTAATGAATCTTCCGATATCTGACGAGGGACAGATAGTTGTTGAAGCGAAGCATCGTAAATTGCTCTTAGCAGGCGATGAAGCCGACTTGTTCCCTTGGGAACCTCCATAGAGACATTCATCAGCAGCAATTCGATATCTTTCGAAAACAGACGGGACAGTGGAATGGCGAGGGCGATACGCTCGCCTTGGGTAGCTGCAGCAGTGATAAGTTCGTTGAGTACTTCAAACGACTGTTGTGTTTCGAGGGCCCGGTCGATTGCATCTTTTCCGTCTAAATCGACACTAAGCGGATTTGCCCCTTGTGCAATCAGTTCGGCAATCTGATGATAACTTTCTTCAGATACGGCAACGCGAAGCTGTTCGTCAACCGTAGCGGCTCCAAGCGAACCTGCTGCTACAATTAACACGATTATAATGATTGCGATTTTCCTGAATTGTACTCTCATTCTCTTCACCTTTGGTAAAAGATTGGTGGAAAAATACGTCAGTGTCAATAGCGATGACACAAGTGGCAATACTGAATTATACTACTAAATCGGTACTCGTTGTAGTTTTTATTGAGCCATTCCTTTTCAGGTGTTATAGTGACGCAAATAGGAAAGGAGAAACAGATTATCGTGAATGAAGCATCTAGGAAAGAAATACTATGTTATGGAGATTCCAACACATGGGGCTATAATCCGTTTGACCAGGGTAGACGATACCCGGTAGCGCAACGTTGGACATCAGTTTTGCAGCATGCGCTAGGCAATTCATACCATGTAATTGCAGAAGGCATGAACGGCCGTACGACGGTGTTCGACGATCCCGTCGAACCGGGACGCAACGGTTTAACGTACCTTCATACGTGCCTTCAGTCGCACAAACCGCTTGACATCGTTCTGGTAATGCTCGGTACCAACGATGCCAAACACCGTTTTGCTCTACTACCGGTCGATATAGCATTGGGAATGAAACGATTGGTCAAGAGCATTCTCAACAGCGAGACCGGAACGGATTCGTCATCTCCTAAAGTAGGTATCATCGTTCCTGTGCCGGTATGTGCCGACCTGGAAGGAGGCGTATTTACCGGAGCATTCCAGCGTATGTCGACTCTTGCAGAGCAATACCGGATCGTAGCCGACGATCTGCATGTCGCATGTTTCGATGCGGGTTCGGTCATACAGTTATCGATGCCCGACGGAATCCATCTCAGTCGCGAATCCCATGCAAAACTCGGTGTGGCGATAGCACAATGGGTGAAAGATATTTTTTAAAAGGAAATATCATGATTGAATTAACGAATGAGACATTCATGGTACAGATTGACCCTTTGGGAGCTCAATTACATCGTATTTTTCAACGCAAGAACCACATCGATTACCTTTGGAACGGGGATGCTGCCTATTGGAAATTTCGCAGTCCGATTCTGTTTCCGATTATCGGAAGACTTGAAAACGATACCTATCGATATCGTGATACAAGCTATTCGCTCGGGCGTCATGGATTTGCACGATTCGAGTACTTCGACATCGTAAGACAAAACGATGCCGAGGTAATCCTCATCCTGAAGAGTAACGAGCGAATCAAACAATCGTATCCGTTCGACTTCGAGCTTCAGGCTACCTACAAGTTGGATAAGAATATCGTAGCCATGAGGCTCGATGTGAAAAATACCGATAGTAGAACGATGTATTTTTCTATTGGTTTTCATCCTGGTTTTTACCTGCATGGAATAAATCCCGGGTCAGTTCTTGAAGATTATGTACTGGAGTTCGAACCTGAAAATGTAGCAGATTTGGTAAAATTTAAAGACGGTTTGCGAACAGGTACGATCATCAAAGATGGATTTTCTGCGTCTTGTGTTCCATTGACAAGCGAAATGTTTGCTTCGAGCGCAATAGTGTTATCTCGTTGCCAGGCAAAACGGATCGTACTTGCTTCATCAAAACATCGACACGGAGTAGGTGTTACTGCAGAAGGATTTCCGTATCTAGGCATTTGGACGGTGGCCGTGGACAATCCTCCGTTCGTTTGTATTGAACCATGGCATGGTGTTCCCGGAAGAGAAAAAGAGGCAAATCGGGATATTTCTGAACTTGATGGGATAAAGGTTCTGGATCCTAACGAGACCTTTACTGCCGTAATGAAACTCGATTTTTTTTAACTTGTTACATCTCATCATCTTTTCTGTTTCACTTTATACATTTGTCATATATACTTTCAAACATGAGATTAAGAATGAAGGAGGTCTTCATGCTAAAGAAATTCACAGTGGTACTCGTAATCGTAGTGCTTTTTTGTGCTACGCCGCTTGTGGCAAAAGAAGCAAGCGTATTTGATATCGGAATCATCAACGCTTATCGCATCACCGATATCGCAGCATTGGACTATCAGGCGTACGTCCCGAGTCTGCGGCTACAGGCCTATGTTGCACCCTGGTTTGGCATCGCCGTAGGCGGTACATACGATTATCTGGCTTATACGGATTCGGTACACAGGGTCTATGTAAGTACCGATGCTGTCGTTCGCGCTCCTCTGGGGATGTTCGAACCCTATCTCGCCATCGGACCCGTATTTTTACTCAAGTTCCCGAATACCGTCGATCCGACACCGGTAGCTGCCTATACATATCATGCACGGCTTGGTTTCGACGTCTATCTTAACGACTGGCTTGCCATCGGCCTGGAAGGAGACTTGTTGCTTCCCGATGTGAAAAATTTTGTATCTTCAATAGCCGGTGCTACAATTGACGGGACCTATTTTATGGATAACGTTGTCGCAGGAATTGCGATTAAGGCAAAATTCTAGCTATGTTACTTTGGGTAAGCCGGGGGAATCTGATGTAGGTTCCTCCATTTTTTTAGTGCAACGATGCTTTGGTCGGATATTTGATCAGATCAAATGCTTTGTCCTGCTTTCCGATAATGAGGTCGATAGGCAAGCCGATATGAATGAATATCCGCCAATCCCAGTCAGATACACGGGTAATGACACCGATGTTCGGTCGCGCCGTAAGCGACATGAATTGCATCGTGGCAGTAAGTTCGCCCCCGAGATAGACGTCGTGTTCCCAATCGACACCACTTTGCGTCCAATATGCTGCGCTTTGAGCGAACCACGCCGAGCCTAACGAGGTAAGCCCGCCGAACGGAATCGGAATGTCTAGTAATGCGACGGGGAATGCCCACGTTACTGTTCCAAGCAGCTTGGCTTTTCCGGGTTTTGAAGGCCATTCGGGGGGTGCTGAACGCGGTAGCAATGCGTTTGGGCCAAGAGTTGTTTCAGACGTCATGATTCCGTCGACTTCTAATGCCAGTATATGCCCGCTATTACCCAACGCAACTTGTCCTGCAAATCGTAAAGCAGGCTGCAGTTCCCAGCTATTTTCGTGGATTCGCCAAATCGTATGCAGAGCCGTCGCAGCCATGATTCTCGATCGACCATATAAAGCCTTAGACGCGCGATACTCTCCTGCAGCCCAAAGCAGTTGCAGAGAATTCGATGCAGCCATGGCTTCACCCGCCACCTCGAAATTAAATGAAACAGCACTTTCGAACGTCGTACTATAATCGGGGCGAGCATTGGCGGCAAGCGGAGTCTCGAGAGTTATGTTGACCGAGTGTGTTCGTATGAAAAACGGGTAGGTATAGGTTGTAAGCAAGTTATTGATAACGATATTGGTTTCGATGGTCGATCGTCCGTTGAAGTAACTGTACTGAGCTTCAAACATGGGCAGATTGTCCTGAATGCTCCAGTTGCCCGCAGCAACGATACTATGGCGTCCGAGAGCCGAACGAAGGAGGATGATTGCACCGGGAGCGAATGAAGCCGATGTCTCGTACAACGGATACGGCAGCCATACGCCCATCCTCGGAATATCTTGATACGGTTGTTCGATGATCGCTTCATTTATGAAGCTGTAAGACTCAGAACTTTGAATTGGTGCAGAAGAGAATTC
>JAAYDK010000010.1 GCA_012729295.1 Spirochaetales bacterium
ACATCCAGTACGACGGTGATACCGAACAGCGTACTCCAGCGTTCTGCGATGGAATGTGTAATCTCCTCGATTTGGGCACCGCGGTGGATCGCAATATTCAAAACAGGTAATCCAGCACTAACATCCGATATTTCAGGAACGCTCTCGGGTGAAACAGAAGTGGCCTGCATTCGTTCGAGAGACGGGATGAGCCGATTGGTCGGAAACAACTGGCCGCTTGAAGAACGTATAGCAGGCCAATCGATCGTGTCGACTAACATCCTGCGAACTGCGGAATCGACATACGGTCCGTCTGTAGCGCTGAAATAGAAGAATGCCGTAGAGTATTGGGCTGCCAGGCGTAAATCTCGCTTATCGGCTACATTCTGAAGAGGTATGAATGCCGCCGACCAATCGATGGCACCTTCACGATATGCGGTAGCTATCTCCTCAGAAGACATGTTGCGGATTATGCGTATATAATCACTTTTTGTTCCGTAATAATCCCAATATCGCTGATTTTTCTTCAACAGAATATTACCATTATCTACTTCAGCTATCACATACGGTCCCGGGACAATCTTATCGACAGGGTCGATGCGACCGGTTAAGGGCCGTTCGCTCGGATGGACGGGTGCATACGCAGGCATTGCCAGTATTTGCGGTAGATAGGGAACCGGATAGTCTAGTTCGATTACCACGGTGTTCTCGTCAGGAGCTTTCAGCGCTACCTCGTTGGCAGGACCTTTATTGCTCCTATAATCCCTAGCTCCTTTCACTGCATCGAACAACGACACCGAAGCCATGGGGAGCCCTTCTTTTGCATAGGATAGCATCGCCATCCATGAATCGATAAATGTTCGCGAAGTAATTGCGTCTCCGTTCGAAAATACCAGCGATTCCTTCAATGTTATCGTCCAGATTGTCCCGTCCTCGTTGGTACGGACATTCGAAGCCATCGCAGGAACCGGCTTTGCATCGACAGGATCGTATGCGAATAATCCTTCATATAGGCCGTTGGAAACCAGCTGCGAATCGTTGTCGGTGATAAGAAACGGATGATAAACGATATCGTCATCCGAAGGTTCCAACGCTATGGTAAAAATATCGGATTGATTTAGGAGTGGGTACGCTACACCACGCGACCCCTGAGTAAATCCAACAGAAGAGCCGATTACGATTAGTAACAAACATAGCGCCAGACGTACGTTTTGCGCGTTCGAAACGCTTTTCATATGATGATTGTACCAGCTTAGGCTGTAAATCTCAACTGAGCTCTCGCATGAGCAAATCGGCGACATCATCGGCATATGATTTTTGTTCTGCCGATGCTTGTAAGAACGTCGAGCGAATCTTTTCGGCAATCAAAGAACAATTGTACTGCATACCGATAAAAAGACTCTGCAACGATTCGATAAATCCTATATCGAGCGCATCGCTATAGATTACACTACTGCGGACGATTGCCTCGCTGACATCAAAGTAGATGCGAATCATCCCCCAGGGGAATCTATGCTTAACGGTATGGGAGAATTGCGGAGTTGAACCGAACCTCCATTGCCAGTCGGCATACCGTTCATAGGTACGAGCCAGCTCCGGTTCTCGCGAAAGCCGTTCAAACGTCAATTCCTCTATCGGACACACGCTACCGTATGTCGTAAAGAATTGATCGATTATCGCCTGGCACAGGGTCTCGTGGGTAAGGTGTTGATTAAAGCTGGTAAGATTGGCAACCCGAGACGCAACCGATTTGATCCCCTTCGATTCGAGTTTTTCCTTGTCGGGTGTCAGGTATGTCGAAATTGCCTTCAAGTCGGTACGAATCAACAAAGTCCCGTGGTGGAAAGCACGATTGGCATTAAGTTTGAATGCGCTGCCGGAAATCTTTTTCCCTTCTACAACGATATCGTTGCGTCCCGATGTCTCGGCTTTGATGCCTAAAGTCTTGAGAGCAGAAATAATGATGGCGAAATTGGTTTCTTTCGAATATGATCCGCGGGGCGACATAAAAGTAAAATTCGTATTACCCAGATCATGATACACAGCTCCGCCACCGCTTTGCCTCCGCGTCAGTATCACATTGTCGGCTTCCATAGCCTCTAGATTACATTCTTCCCAAGGATTCTGAAAACGACCTATGACGATACACGGCTGATTTCGCCAAAGAAATAATATGTGTTCATCGACATCGGTAGATTGGAACAGCCAATCTTCCGTAGCAAGGTTGAAATGCGGATTGTGGTGCTCTGCGGTATATACTTTTAATTTCATCATATATATTCTCCATGTTTAACGAACTCATAGTATCCCGATGCATCGTGTCCATGCAACTGTACTCTATGCTATACTCGGCTCATGAATATCATATTATTCGAACAAATTGATTCTGAGGGAATCGTCCCAAAAAGTGATTTTCGATATGAACATATCATAAAAGTCCTCCATTTGCAGGAAGGCGATACATTTTCGATGGGTCGGGTAAACGGACCGAGCGGGCTGGCAACGATTCTTGCTGTCGATAACGAAGGATTGCGCTACTCGTGGGAAGTTACAAACGATTGTGT
Organism: Spirochaetales bacterium; assembly: GCA_012729295.1. GTDB lineage: Bacteria > Spirochaetota > Spirochaetia > Sphaerochaetales > Sphaerochaetaceae > JAAYDK01. The sequence continues at coordinate 2,544 of JAAYDK010000010.1, forward strand.
CCCGTTGTACCCGGTTACGTTAATGGTAGCGCAGGTCAGACCGATCTGCATGAAAAGAATTTTACGTGAGGCGGTCAGTCTTGGAGTGCATTCGATAGTCGTAACGGGTACGGATACCGGTGAAAAATCGTATCGAGACGCAAAATTATGGTCTACCGGCGAATATCGTAAGTACCTACTTGACGGGGCAATGCAATCTTCCTTTACCGGAATTCCCGAACTCACATGTTTCGACACTATAGACGAGGCACTCGAATCCCACTCCGATACGGACAATAAAATCGTTTTGGATAATGTAGAGGGATCGGACCCTCTCAGCTCGTTCGAATATCGCAAAGGATCCGTACTATTGGCAATCGGTCCGGAACGAGGATGGAGCGAACGGGAACGCATGCTGTTCCCCGAGCATGCATTTGAATTTCGATTGTTGGGAAAAAGAACACTGAGGACAGAGACCGCGTGTAGCGCAGGTTTGGCAGTGCTGCTTTCCCGTATGCGATTATTGTGATATTCGCATTGTCGTAATGTTTGGATTATGGCACTATTGGCATAGGAAACACGCATTGATCGGAGGTTTGCATGGCCCATTGCATCGTAAGCGCAGCTGAAGAAATTCTCGATAAGGAATTTCCCGTTCTCGATAAGGGATTTGTTCGATTAGTTGATTATCTGGGTTCAGATGCCCGCATCGTACAATCAGCCCGCGTGTCATACGGAGAAGGAACGAAAACGTACAGGCAGGACAAGGCACTGATTGCCTATCTGATGCGAAACGAACACACTTCGCCTTTCGAGCAGGTAGTCTTCACGTTCCATATCAAAATGCCGATTTTTGTTGCTCGCCAATGGATCAGGCATCGGACAGCCCGTGTCAACGAAATTTCGGGTCGTTACAGCATTATGGCTGACGAAGCCTACGTTCCCGACTTCGAGCATATTAACTATCAGAGCGGAGATAACAAGCAGGGACGATCTGATGAACCGGTGGGTGAAGACGTATGCCGTCAGGTAGCCGAACTAATCCAATCGAATCATGAGCACGCCTTTACCTCGTATAAAAAACTGCTTGATTTGGGAATTGCACGCGAGCTTGCCAGAATCGATTTGCCGCTAAGCCTCTATACGCAATGGTATTGGCAAATGGATCTCCATAATCTGTTCCATTTTCTCAAGCTGCGTCTCGATGCTCATGCGCAATATGAAATTCGCGTCTATGCCGAACAAATCTTATCGATTGTCGAAACAGTCTGCCCGATGGCATGCGAGGCTTTTAGATCGATCGAACTCGAGGGGAAACGATTTACCGCGCGTGAAGTAGAGGCATTGAAAGCCCTAATTGCGCATCAAGATAATCCGCTTACCGGCCGTGAACTCGAATTATTCGAAGAAAAATTGAAATAACAAGCGCTATGCAGTAGCCTTTTCCTTCTGTCTACGTTGTTTTCTTGCCTGTTTTTTCAGCATTCTTTTTTGCTTTCTCATTTCTTTGACGGTCGGACCTCTATCAGGCAACTGCGGGCGTTCCATGAGTCGTTCCGGATTATTTAGATAATCTTGGAACAAATGCATAGATTTGATGAAATAAAAACCGTCGGTAATGCGCTCGTCTACCGTAACACCGATATCCATTGCATCGATGTAACTTCGTTCGCCGTTTTCGTCGTACACTCGTTTACGACGCAGCATGCCCATCGTGAGAAATATCGATGTAGTTCCCCATTCGTAGAGATGATGGTGAGGACTACTCGGTAAGTTAATGCTACCGAGATTCGCTAAAAAAACCGTAGCATGCAGACCGTCGGCATCTCTGAGCGCTTTCGGTGCGATTCCGTGGCGATCGAGAAAGCTAATCAGGAGTACAGCAGTTTTTAATAAAAATTTTGGGAATTTAAGGAAAAAATCGATAGCCGCGTCCGTATCGTTGTCTCCGCCTTTACGTGCATGTTCAATCGTTTCGTTGATGATGTCCGCTATTTCAGGGAAGGTCATGTCTTCTCGAAAATAGACAACGGTACTGTGTTCGCGTGCTTCGTCCGTGTAGTCTTCTTTTACGACAAAATTTGCACTAAGCTCGTTTCGCTGCCATATATCATAATTCATGAGAAACCTATTCAACTGAGGCCTCATGGCAATAGTACGCATCAATGCGGCTAAAAACAATTCGAATACCCGATATTGGTGGTTCCCTGGCTGAAACTTATTAATGTCCTTTACGAATTTTACCGCTTTGGTCAAATCGACTGTAAACTGGTGAAACACAAGCGAATCACATCTTCGTTTCATGATATAGGGAAAAATTCGCTTGTAAGGGTCGAGGTCGGCAACATAGGTTGCATCATTTCTTCGTTTCATAGCTTCTTTTACACTCAATCCTTTTCTGTCAATTATCAGACTAGATTGTTTTTTTGTCAACTCTGCCTTCCCGGGCAGCCAATTTCGAACGATACGCTCTTCTCATATCCGATTCAAAGGCGGCATTATCGGCATACATGCGTCCGAATACCGGCATCCATAAAGAGGGTAGTTCCATACACAGATAAAAAAACGGTCCTGTTTCGGTTTTCCATTCATCTGGAAAACACGAATATGCATGACCAAACAAATCGCGTTTGATGGTTTCCGGATAGGAATACTTTCCTGCCGATTCGGTAAGTTCAATTGCACTCACTTTCGTAGGTCTTCCCGATTTTCTTAACTGTCGCAACGCTGGTTTTGTAAATGTTAGCGTACCGAATGAAATCATGAGGACCTGGTGAGGTGAAAACCGAGTGCAGATTTCGTCAATTAGGCGCTTGTATTCTTCTTTCCAGTCATCAAACCAAACCATCGGATGTATGTGAAACCCTATCATAATACCTGCTTCGGCAGCTGCTTGTGCTGCATCCAGACGTTGTTCGAGTGTTGCGGTAAGGTGTTCTTCCTTCATGATGATCGTCGGAGCATTTAAAGACCATGTAGCGACGATATTTGACGGAACATCGAAAATATTGATCCAGTCGGTTCGCCTTGATTTTGTTTTGAGCTCGAAAATCGTATCGGGATATCTTCGTGCAAGCCGGATCAAAGCTGAGAGCGTACCGTAATCATCGCCAAGCAATAGTGAATCCGAAGACTGCCCCGTTCCTACGTGCCACACAGTATCGTCAAGCACGATCGAATCGAGTCTTTTTCCCAGGTCTCCGAAAACCCGCACTTCATTTTGATGATAGAATGCCTGAATTGAACAATACGAACAGCCGAACGCACATTGCTGGACTGCATCGAGGGTGACAAGATTACAACATCGTGTTTTTTCTCCCGAAACGGGGCAGGGGCATCGGCCGAGCAGTACGATATCAGAAGAATCTTCAATGACCGTAATGTTTTTAGTCTGAATAAGTTCTGGTTCGGAAAACGACGAATAATCAATAGGGTTTTGACGAATACTGTCTATGTAATCCTGTAAAGCTCCGATTATTGCCTTTATTCTGGCTTTTCCGCCTAACGTTGAGCCTTTACTCTCATCCCAAAGTTGTTCTAGTAATTTTTCTTGCCATAACGCAAGATCCGCTGCCCATTCAACCAGTTGACGTCCCTGTTGAAACGTAAGAGAACAGCGGCGGGAGCATTCGAGGATGAACGAACGATCCTGCTGCCGTAACGATTTGAATAACGGATGTTCAATTATTGAACTTATCGAACGCTCACTTTCCATAGCATGTGATTGTATCGAAACCTTTCCGACGATGCAATCATGGTTCATGTTTGGTTTCTTGTCATTTGTTGCACAGACGAGTATGCTGAAGCAGTATGGAAATAACGCCTAAAGAACAAGCAAAAGCCCTTCCGCACGCACCCGGTGTCTACATGATGAAAGACGCCTTAGGTAAAATCATTTATATCGGAAAGGCAAAAGACCTGCGCAACAGGGTTTCTTCCTATTTCTTAAGCGGTCGCGATATCAAGACAAGCTTTCTTGTCGGAAAAATCGCGACGATTGATTTCATCATTACCGGTAACGAATATGAGGCGCTGGTACTTGAAAACAACCTCATCAAAAAACATAATCCGCATTACAACATTTCTTTAAAAGACGGGAAAAGTTATCCACTGGTCCGTATTACAAACGAAGCGTATCCGAAAGTATTTAAAACACGACGCATCGTCAATGATGGATCAGAGTATTTCGGTCCGTATCCCGACGGAGCAAGCCTGGCTCAGTATCTTGATCTGATCGACAGGTTGTTTCCTTTAAGGAAATGTGGCATTCCGCTACGCAAACGCTATAGTCCGTGTCTTTACCATCATATCGGACGATGCTGCGCTCCGTGTATTCCTCTCGTAACCGAAGCTGAATATCGTATCCACATCGATAAGATTAAGGCGTTCTTGCAAGGACGAAACGAAGAACTGACAAACCAGATTCGGGACGAAATGATGCAGGCTTCGAAAGAGCGCAACTATGAACTGGCCATCGAAAAGCGGAATCTGCTGCAGGCATTGGAAAATGTATCGAAGGCTCAGCAGGTCCAGGATTTTGCCATCGAAAGCCGCGACTATGCCGCATGTGTGATGAGGATGCATCTTGCAACCGTTTCGATCATGCAGATGCGGGACGGCAAGCTGATGGGAAAAGCATTATACAGGGCCGAAACATTCGGAGATGAAACTGAGACGCTTTTGAACTTTCTTGTTCAGTATTATAGCGACGGAGCGAATCTTCCCCAGCATATCTACGTTTCACACGATATCGATATCGAGTTGCTACGGACCTATTTCGATGAACATGTCGGAGGTTTCCTTCAGTTCGAAGTACCAAAAGAAGGCAAACATTTTAGAATATTACGTATGGCAGGTGAAAACGCAGCCAGAGACGTGGAGAAACGCCTGAAAAGCAAAGACAATCCCGAAGCATTGGAAGAGCTGCAGTCGGTCTTGGATATGGAAAACCTGCCTAAGCGAATCGAGGGTTTCGATATCGCTCAGCTAAGCGGCAAGTATACGGTTGCTTCACTGATTGTATTCGTCAACGGACTGTCCGACCCTTCCAGTTATCGTAGATTCAATATTAGGAGTCTTGAGGGAGCGATCGACGATTATCAGGCTATTCGTGAAGCGGTGACCCGCCGGTATACGCGGCAGATTAGGGAGAAGCAACCGTTACCCGATCTCATCCTGATAGACGGAGGGAAGGGCCAGGTCGCTTGCGCACAAGAGGCCTTGGCGGCTCTGGCTCTTGATGATATCCCCGTAATCGGACTAGCCAAGTCTTTTGAAGAAATCCATTTCCCAGACGACAGGGAACCTCTGCAGCTACCACAAAGTTCGGGAGCGTTGAAGATATTGCAGCATATCAGAGACGAAGCCCATCGCTTTGCGACCTCGCTCAATCAGCAGCAACGATCAAAAGAAGCAGCCTTCACTCTGCTTGAGTCCATCGACGGAATCGGACCTACGAGAAGCAAGCGTTTGATGCAGACATTCGGAACAATCGATTCGATTTTGGCATCCACGGAAGAAGACATCTCAAGGCAGGCAGGCATTCCCGTCGGTGTTGTTCGTCGCCTGCTTAAAACATTGCGCCTGTAGAGAGACTCGGCCATACGGCTGTCTGGAAATTTGTTCCCTTTTTTACTATCACCACATAAAGAAACCGCTCAAGCCACAGCAATTGCATATCCGTCGAAGCTTCACGAGTCTTGATATCGTATTCGCCGATGCGGGCGATGATATTCCCTATCTGGTCAGGTGAATATATTCGGCAGGCAGTAGCAGTAAGCAGTTGGTCCTTCTTGCGTTTGATTGGAGACGGCTTGCCGGCAACAGAGGTTTTTTGGCAAGCCTGCTCGTGGTTATAGCCTTGCTTCAGTAAGTCTGCGTACGAGGCCAAACGCCTAAACTGCCATAAGAGCATCGCTAACAGAGGAACACTGTCTCCTTCACCGCTGGTAACCAGTACATGCAAGATGGCCAGAGCTTGTTCCAAATCTCCGTTTGCAATCGTCTCGAACAGGGTAAACGCATTCTCTTTCCGGCTGTGGTGTACATACGTCTCGATATCTTCTTCCTGTATTACCAGTTTTGTTTGGGGACGTTCTGAGGTAAAAAACTGAATCAGCTGGCTGCAAACGTTACGTAACTCCTGTGTATTGTTTTCAACTAGTTCTAGTAAGAGTTCTGTTGCATCATCGGTAATATCGGCATTGTTACGGCGGAAAAAGTCGCGAACCCACGGTATTTTCCGGTTTTCGAACATTTCCCAAAATATTTCAATATTTTTTTTGGGAACAGCCTGAGTGAGTTTGGCGTTTACCGATATTTCGTTACTTAAGAGCAGTAAAGTCGCCGAATCGCTCGGATGTTTGAGATATTCTATTAATGCTGTACATAATTGAGAAGGCGAGTCTTCTATCTGATTTATAATTACTAATCGATGGTCTGAAAAAAGCGAGTTGTTCTCGAGGATGGAAAAAAGGTCGTTCACTTCTGTATCGAAAGGATAATACCGGTACATTTCCGGTTCCAATCCGGATTGCCGGCTGATAGTATCGCGTATTGCGCAAATCCGTTGAGACTTCTCGCCCGATTCGGGACCCAGAAGCAGGTAGACATGTTCGATCGAGAGCTTTCCTCCCATACTATTTCCCATAATTCCTGATTATCATGTGGAGTTTGCCCAATATGGTGATATCTTGGGAAAACAAAGACCCATATTTGGGATTTTCCGGGCGTAGCTCTATGGCATGCGGAGTATAGTAGAACCGTTTCAACGTCACACGATTTTCATCTCCGACTCTGGCGACGATGATTTCGCCGTTGTTGGCGACTTCCGCCTGCTTGATGATTGCCAAATCCCCGTCAAATATTCCAGCCCCTTCCATGCTGTCTCCTTCCACATATAATGCAAAAAATCGTCCTGAGGATGAGAGCATCGAAGTCGGAACGGAAAATTCAAAATCAAAATTTTCTTCAGCCAGAATAGGAAGTCCGGCAGCTGTGGATCCAAGTACCGGGATATTGGTCGTATCTGTCGTTTTTCCGACTTGGAAGCCGACGATTCCCGTTGAACGAGATATCCCTTCGGTACTATGGATAAATCCCTTACGTTCAAGGGCTTTTAGATGATCGTGTGCTGCCTTGACGGTGAACCCAAAACGCGACGAGATATCCCGAACCGCCGGTGAATAAGAGTTGGTTTCAATAAATGATTTGATAAATTCATATATTTCTTGTTGTCTTGGCGTAAGAACTTTCACATCGATCCCCCCTGCATGTTCATTCTTCGAATCGATTGAGGAATAACCGCTCAATCGCGTCCGCTGCGGCGAGTTCGTCAGGACCTTCGGTATGGATGACGAGCTTTGACTTATAGGCAGCCCCCAGCGTAATAATCCCCATAATCGACTTCCCGTTTATCTTCATACGGTCTTTTTCCATAAACACTTCGGCATTGAACTGATTGGCCACCTTTACGATTAATGCCGCCGGTCTGGCATGGATTCCGGCCCTGTTGAGCACTTCCACTTCTTTCGTAACCATCCTCAGAACGTCTCCTCATTGGTGTAGTACAGATTTCTTGCTGATTCGCTTTCAAGCCATTTGAGCACGCTCTGATCAAATTCCTTTGCCGAATAATAACCAAGCTTTTTCAGTCGCTCATTTCTGGCGGCAGTCTCGATGATAATCGGGACATTCCGTCCTGGTTTGACCGGGATTTCAAGCTTGGGAACAGTAATACCGAGCAGAGATTCAGTCATTTCTTCGCCGATTCGGTCATACACCTTGTCAGGATCCCATTCTTCGAGATGAACAAGTAGTTGGATTTGTTTTTTATCTCTAATCGAGCCTACGCCAAACAGGTTGGCCAAATTGAGAATCCCTAATCCGCGAATTTCCATGTGATGTGCGAGCATGGGATTCTCACCGCTTCCGATGAGATAGGTTCCTCCGATATTCCTTAATTTTACTGCGTCGTCGCTGATAAGCCGATGACCGCGTTCGATCAGTTCCAATGCAGTTTCGCTTTTTCCGACACCGCTTTCCCCGGTAATCAATACCCCGATGCCGTATACTTCGACCAAAACACCGTGTATCGTAACTGTTTCAGCGAAAATCTCATCGAGCATCTGGTACAAGCCGCGCGAGAAATCTGCAGTTCCCAAAGCAGTCTGTAATACGGAACAACCGGAACGCTCGGCAATTTCAATGAAGCCGGTGCTGGGATTTCCACCGTCTGAGAATATACAGGTAGGAATCGGATAGCTGAAGATTTTTTCAAGTGATTCCATTCTATCCTGATTCTCGAGCATCTTTAGGTATTGCTGTTCCCCTTTGCCGAATACCTGAATGCTTTCATGGCTGAATTCCTCGAAAAAACCACTGAGAGGAAGACCGGGACGGCTGATTTTCGTCGTCGTGATGATTCTCGAAAGTCCTGCACGACCTGCGATACACGTGAGCTGTAGGTGATTATGTTCTTTTAGATCAAGGTCTAATAAGTCTAATACAGAGAATGCAGCCATATCGCCTCCTCGTCTACTATAGCATGATTATGAAAAATATATCAGCGTTTGTTAAGTAGTTTTCGTAATCATTGCATGAAAAAGCCCCGGACGAACCCGGGGCGTATGTTGCAAAACAACCAGCTGTGTTTTACAGCCAAATTCAGTGTTCTTGAATCTTATCTTTCTCCTTTCTGGCAGATGCCTCGATTTTGTCAACAAGCAACTCGATGCCTTCATACAACTCGTAGCAGTCGGAGCTTACTAGTTTTACCGGTCCCCATGCGAAGTGAATCTTCCCGTCAAGATGAAAACCCTGACCTATGGTTTCCCTTGTAATCGTGATGGTAAGATCGTGAATGTAATTCTCGGCGAACGTCAGCTTTTGAAGCTTTTTATCCAAGAATTCTCGTGTCTCATCGCTTGGATTGTACCGGATACCTTTGATTTCTAGATTCATAAGCCCTCCTTGGAAAGGTCTTTTTTAAAGGATACGACTGCAGAACTGAAAAGTCAAATCTTTCACAAAAGGGGAAAATCGGGTATTACCGCTTTATATTTCATGTTATAATCACAGAACCCTATCAAAAAAGGGTATATGAGTAATGCAATCAAAGATTTTTACATTCAAGCGTCTGGCAATCGTTTTATTCTGCTTTGCAGTAATCGTGACGTTTATCGATTTCAATCGGATAAAAATCTCTTCTCTCTGGGAAGGAAAGCTCGTATCGCTACGTGATGATTGGGATTTGGCTATAAACGATATGCCTCAAGGCAAAATCAAGTTACCTACATATATCCACAACGACCATCTAGTAGAAAGTCGTATCACTATCACAAAGCCTTTACCCGACTCAATCGAACGAATGCACAACATGTTGCTCAGGACGTCTCAAAAGACTGTCGAAGTTTCCATCGACGGCATACCGGTATATGCATACGATGCATCGATGAGTAGGCGGAGCGTAAAAATCGCCGGATTGATGAATCACTTTATCTGGATTCCCAAAGGAAGCGAAGGGAAGTTGCTTACTATTGCGCTTATTCCCTGGGAAGAAAAGTCGTCAGGTACGCTATATGAAGTGTTTGTGGGTACTCGTACGGCCGCCATCGGTTATTTGATACGCTATGACGGTATTTCAATCCTATTTTCTCTCATCCTGATTATCTTGGCGATTTTATCGATTTTTTCGTCAATCTCGATAATAAAAGGGTTCCCGATTAGATCAGCTGCTTTGGACTTTGGTTTTCTCGAACTCTGCGCCGGATTGTGGATAGGATCCGGAACCTCGGCATCCCAGTTGATCATTCATAATCAGCTGATTCTGCTATTGGGAGGAATGATAGCATTATTTCTCATTCCCTATTTCCTTACGAACTTTGTTGTTGAGATGATACATATCGAACATGCATATCCGATGAAAGTAATTTCAGCTCTGTTTCCGGTTGCATTCATCATCATTTCGTTATTGCAGCAATTCAATGTTCTAACGTATTTCGATGTATTGCCTATAGTCGCCGTCATCTTATTTTTACTGCTCATCGCATTATGTATTCTCTCTATCGGTGTGGTGCGAACAAAGAATAAAGATGCAATCTATTTTCCCGTCGCTGTCGGCTTTTTTGTATTAGCAGTCCTCGGTGAGACAGTGTTGCTCTTCATTCCTTTCGAAACATTTACCAATGCGCTGATTCTAAATCTAGGGATACTGGCTTTCTCGATAACATTATTCATTCAATTGGTGAGATACGGAATACGATACGTTCACAGTCAGGCAAAAAACGAGTATATATTCGCCTTAGCCCATACCGATTCGCTGACCAATATTGCTAATCGATTGGCTTTCGATGAGAAAATGGATTTTTTAAACCAACTAGGAGTTCATCGGCATGCGTTTGCCCTGTTCCTGTTCGATGTGAATAATCTAAAAAAAACCAATGACACGTACGGCCATACGGTTGGTGACGAATTGCTTCGGGCAACTGCGACAGGATTGGCAGAATGTGCCAAGCATGTCGGTCAGGTGTTTCGAATCGGAGGAGATGAATTTGCCATCGTCATCGATCCGTGCGATAGGCTTTCATACGATTCGTTTGCACAATGCCTGCAGCAATGGTCAGAATCGTATAGGGACATCGATGGGTTATGTAGAGTTGCCTGCGGCTCAGTATTCTGTGAAGATCCAGCCGTACCAATCGAAACCTACTTTAAGCAGGCTGATGCAGCGATGTATCTGCAGAAAGAGTATCAGAAGACTGTGATTCAGAATCAGGAGCGGATATAAGAAGATTCGATATTCAGTGCTTGTCGATATTTTGCCACCGTTCGCCTGGCAATTTTTATCCCTCGCTGGGCAAGCATATCTGCCAATTTTTGATCGGAAAGCGGTTTGACAGATTGGTGGGCCTCAATAATTTCCTTCAATATATCCATCACCGCCCTCTTCGACATATCCTCTCCGCCGGGAACCGTTGTCTGTACCGCCGAGCTGAATAGCTCCTTTAGCGGAATGATACCCCAGTCGGTATCGATATATTTACCTTGGACCGCCCTCGATACGGTAGTTTCATGAAGGTTTAGTTCTTCGGCAATGGTGCGATAGGTAAGGGGTTTTAGATAGCGCGGACCTTTCAGAAAGAAATCGTATTGGAATTTTAACAGCTGCAGCCCGATTTTCTTCATCGTCTCGTATCGCATCTGTATTTGAGATATTAATAGGTTTGCCGACTTGACTGCATTGTTGATGTACGAGGCGACTTCCTTATAGTGTTCGTCTCGAGCATCGATGTGGAGGTTCACAAATTCCTTGTCGATGGTGAGTAACGGGGCTGCTTCAGAATTTACGTGCATCTGCA
>JAAYDK010000436.1 GCA_012729295.1 Spirochaetales bacterium
GTAACGGTCATATCGTTTAAGTAACTAATGCCTGCGACATCGATGGTTGCGGTTGTCGTCTTGCTGGGGTTTGAGATTGCAGTAGCTACGCTGGTCTTGATCCCGGCTGACGTGGTATCGATGGGGTTGACCGACCATGTGACGGGGACATCCATCATGGTACCATTGGTCATGTAAGCCCGAATGATGTTTGGGAGCGTGTAGGGCTCGCCGATGACGGCAGAGTCTGTGATCGGTTTCAAGGCGTAGATGTAGACATTTGGGGAGTCCGGATCGTACTTGTCCTTGAGGTACATATTGACCTTGTATTGTTCTTCCTCGGACAGGATGCCGTTGTAGATGATGATCTCGGCGATATCCATAGCGGTGTAATTGGAATCGGAGTAACCGATGGTCAGGTTGCTGTTGTTGCTGAGGCTGCCTGCCGTTCGGGTTACCGTAAGCGGTGTCAGGCTGTCAACCTGGAAAGACAAGCCTGATGTTACTGTCAGGATGTGCCACTCATTGTCAAGCGCAGTCCCGGGATCCGCGCTGACGGTATCGCTTGCGCTGCCGCGAAAAACATTCAAGCCCAGCTGATTGTCAGCGGTCCAGCCTAAGCTCCAGCCATTGCTTGTGCTATAACTCGAACCGACTTTGCGCAGGATCGTTTTATCGGCGGTGGTATTTGCGCTGCGCATGACGGCAAAAATAGTCAGGTTATCATTAAGAGCACTCTTGTGGCTGACAGTCATTCCATCATCGCCGCTGAATTTCAGATACTTAGCGTAGGTTTCATAGGTCATACCGCCATCCACGATGAGACCTGTGCGAAAACTGAGCAGTTCAGGCCTTCTGGAGGTGTCGCTTTGTGCTGCATGGTTGTTATTTCCGGATATATCATTCCACTGGTTGACATAGTAATGTCCGTAAACATCACTGACTGTGCTGCTCTCCCGAGACAGCATCGAAGCATCCAGATGCAATACCAGGTTGCTGATCACCGGCAGTCCAGAGATAAAAACAGGATTGCTGGGGGAGGTCACACCCATCTTTCCGGACTGGGATGCAGGTGTGACGGCATAGACGATATGACGGCCGGCATAGGATTCCTGAATGGAGGTCATGCTGGTCGTATTGATGTTGGGTATGATTACATAATCCTCTGGATAGCGGGGATATACAGAGCCGTTTTCAATCTCCTGAGGATTGGTGATCATGGGCGAGTTGAATCCGCGGCGTGATACGTACCAGCGGCTGATGTTGGTCAAGTTGACATTTCCAGGGTCATATAGGTCGAAAGAGGAGACCAGGCGAAGAGATGGGGTTAAGGTATATGCGTTATCAAGATAAGTTGAACCGTTGTAAAACCGCAAACGGACATTGGATGCTGTGGCGACCTCAAATTCTGGCATACGGCTATCTGCAACAACGGTGTTCAATGTCAGGCTGCTGTTGTCAACATGGAGCGATATTGCGGTGGGATAACCGTCAACAACCCGCTCTGCCGGTTGCCCTCGGAAAAGCGTATAAGCCTGTTTGGTCTGACCATCCGGGTTGATGCCGGTCTGGATGTCTCGCCTGATATCAATGATGGTCTTTTCGATCTCCTGCTGGGCTTCATACAAGTCGATCGTGATGCTACGCGTGTTACGCAGCATAATATACTGGTTTGTCAGGGCCGGGAACATCAGCAGACTGACAACACCGAGCAGGGCAATGGCTACGATGATCTCGACCAGGGTCAATCCTTTTTTGCTTTTCATATGCATCTCCCACGTCTCTTAAACATTAAATCTGCGGGCCTTGCAGGTACCACAGGTCATTGACGATATCCTGTTGGATGGTGTCAAACACCTGTGACAAGTCATCTTGGCTGCCCGCCCGGAAAACTCGATCGGCTGTAGCGCCGCAGGCTGCAGCGATGTCGTTGACACTGTTTAGTTCAGATGAAATAGCCGAAAATCCAATGACATAGGCTTTCGCGAAGCCGCCAGATCGCAGATCTAAACCGATTCTGTTGACATAGCCCGTGCCCTTATCATCCAGCGACGATCCGTTTCCTGCAATCTGCCCGCTCGTATCGCGCGGGTCGGTTCGATCCAAGTAACCCTCGCGGACGTTGCCGTCAATTGTATAATAACTGCGATCGCTGTTGCTGACAACACTTGCAAAGGTTGTCACACCATCAACAAGGATAATAATGTAGTTCTTGGCGACAACGCCTGACGGAACGGATGCGTTGTGGGTTCGAAAGGCCCAATAGGCACGACGCAAACCATCCCCGGTATTGGTACCGCCAACCGCATCAAGGGCATTGATACGTGATTTCAAGTTTGTTGTTTCTGTCTTTGCGTTATAAAAAGGGACGGGATTGCTGTTGGGTGTATTAGCAGATGTGGCAAAGGGAACGAGACCGATGTCGATGTTGTCTTCCTGGGCAAAGCCATCGATTAGCTTGTTAGCTTCTGTCCTAAGGATTGAGATGCGGGATTTCGAGGAGGTTGGATTGCCAGACAAGTTGTCTGCCATGCTTCCAGAAGTGTCAAGCACCATGACAATATGCCCGACAATGCTTTTTTGGCGGGCATCATTACGGTATGCGATAGCGAAGGCCGGGTCGCCTGGGGTGGCCAGATCGATGACTTGCAGAGAATTACGCGCCTCAACTTCTGTGGTCACGGAAAGCGATGCGCGAGGCTGGCCGAACTCGTCCAAACTGCCCTCCGGGAATCCTTCGATGCTGAACTGCAGCAAGCTGTCCACATTGTGCGGATTGATCTTATCAAAAACGAATGAGTAGCTGATGCCAGGGTTGGCGCGCAGCAGGACTTTCGGTACATGAGCCCCTGTGATTTTGTTGAAGGTATACGTTACAATTTCGTGCCCCATGACCGCTGGCTGGCCTCCCTGAGCCGGCTGGAGCTCGGTTTCGATGATACCGATGTAATCCCATCCGCTGTCAAGGTTGTCCGCCCTGAAGCTTGATCGGGGAATGGTGAATACCGCCGTGGCGTAACGGATGATTTCGGTGGTTTCATACAATACCATCCGTGTCTCATGCTGGATCTCAATCTCTTTGTTGCTTTCATTGACCACTTTCACGCCATAAAACAAAAGACTGAAAGCGGTTGCACTGACCAATCCGAGCAGGCTGATCACAATCACCAGCTCGATGAGTGTGACACCTTTTTTCAAACTGCGCCGTCTATGCTGCATGCGATTCACCTATCTTTCCAAACGCATCAAGCTAACGTTTATTCTGAACCAGCGGATTGCTATAGAGAAATTCCAGAAAAGTCGTTTGTGAGACACCGGATTGATTCAGGGTTGCCTCTGACTCAATCACAATCCAGCGTTCGCCGTCACGTGTCGTTGCACTAATGGTCAGATCAACCAGACCGCCATCGAGATAGAGCGTATCCGTTAACGGAGCAGGGGATGTGATGGAGGGATTGAACTGCGTGAACAATAAGGTGTCATTTGCTCCGCCGACACCCTGCTGGAGCAAGGCCGCCAGGCAGAGGTCCGATCCGGATGCTGAGAGATAGTAAGCTTGAAGAACACGTTCCTGGTATTTCGATTGCTGTAAATTGCTGATGACATAGTTTGCAACCAACGCAGAAAAGACCATGATGACGGCGAGGACGATCACGACATAGATCAGGGCTGCGCCCTTGTTGTTTTTATGCGTTCCTGCTCCTCTAGTTAACAAAGGTGTCACCTCAAATCCCTACATAATAACCATAAAATCAAATTTCCTGCATTCTATCTCATGAAACAATATTCAGATATATTATTATTATAACAGTTTATGTACTGGATACAAGGGGTTCGCGTTGCGTTACCCCTGTCTTTAGAAGTTAATACTACATAGAACTATATTTTAGCTTGACTATTGCCAAATAACCTGTTATTCGGTTCTTCCTTAATATGTGTGAGAACCCTACGCTACATCGGCGTGAGCGGTCAATATCCTATAGGCATTGAGCAACTCCACACCCGCTCTTCCACCGCCCCGTCTATGTACAGATTTAGTTCTTGAATTGGCGCCTTCTGTAGGACCATTGCTGATATGCGGGTGCTTGAGACAGTTTCTTACAGCGTCAATATCTTTCTCAAGGCCATACGCAAACTGCTTTACAGAATCTACGCTGCTGACGATATATTTGGCGATGAATCTATCCAAAGCCTCGACATCGTTTGCGTCCATACACGCATAAAACTCCATTAAA
>JAAYDK010000071.1 GCA_012729295.1 Spirochaetales bacterium
TAGATTCATATAGCGTCTGACAGTATACGGAACAAACGAAAAATTGACTAGTACAGAATCAAATTACCGCATGCGTTACGTTTACTATGTCTGACTTTTTCCCTATACTCATTCATATGAAATGTGCATCAATAGCCATCATCGGCCGGCCCTCTTCGGGAAAGTCAACGCTCGTGAACACGATATGCGAGGGTAAGGTCTCCATTACCGCCAGTACTCCCCAGACAACGCGTAATGCAATACGGGGCATTTACACCGATCAGCGCGGTCAGCTGATTCTTACCGATACCCCCGGATATCATATCAGCGAGCGCATGATGAATCTCAAGCTGCAGGAAACCGCCTCTCTTGCGTTAAAGGAAACGGATGCGGTTTTATATGTAGTCGATGCACTCCGACTTCCAGGGGAAGAAGAAGAAACTATTATCAGGCTTATCAAATCAGCCGGAACTCCGATTGTCGCCGCTGTAAATAAAACCGATATCGCTTCAAAAAGTCTTGTCGATCAGACAATCGAATATCTGGCTTCCCGGCTTCCGGGAGTCCCGGTTTTTCCGATTTCAGCCAAAGCCGATACCGGAGTCGACGAAGTATTGATAGCATTATTCGCACTCGCACCCGAAGGAGAGCTACTCTACCCTGAAGAAGCTTATACAGATCAGCCGCTTGAATTTAGAATCGCCGAGATGATCCGTGAGCAGGCTATCGCTTTGGTAACCGAAGAGATTCCCCATGCCATCTTCGTCGAGGTTTCCGATATCGAATATTCGGAAGCAGACCAGACGGTATGGGTCCGTGCGTTTATCAACGTGGAACGCGAAACACAAAAGGGAATTCTCGTAGGACGCGGGGGCGAAGGGATAAAAACCATCAGGGTACAATCGTTCAAGAACATTAAAAAGCTGTTCCCAAATAAAAAGCTACAGATAGACCTGCGGGTCAAAGTCCAGCCCAAATGGCGCCAGAACAATCATATACTGACCCGCATTCTTTCTTGATAACTTTATCTATAACGGTTAAATATCGGTAAAACCTTCTCTTTTCCGCATGCCTTGATAAATCCGGCAAGCTTTGGACCACGCTCTTTACCTATCAGAATGAGATAGGTGGTTTTAAAGAGCTCGGTCGGCTCGACCGAACAACGCGCAGCTACGGCGTAGATTTCTTCAGCCAATGCTTTTTCGTCTTCGATATCCATCTTCTGAACCGAATCGGCCAAGTCTACGATTGCCGTACGCATGGCATCGTCTAGCACTACAAGTTCGGAATCGGGTGCGGACAGCACCCATCTGAATTCTTCCGGAGCAAACTTCGTGATCCAGTTCCATGCGCACTGGCATCGTTGTCGAAGTCGCTCGACCTGGTCCGGATGCACGCCAGACAAAACACCGAGAACCGCATCGACGTTCCCGCCGTGAATCTGCAGCATGTTGCAAAGATGGCGGAACGGAATCTGATACGATTCCATCGAAGGAACATCGCCGACTTGCGACAGCTCATAGATTCTCTTGTCCTTTGCCGCTCGTTTTTCGGAAACCGTCTGCAGACCGAAATAGATTCGTTCGCACGTATCGTAGTCCTCATAAATCTTAAGCACGTCAAGGTCGAAAGAAATGGCGAATTCTGTATTTGGTCTGGTCCCGACAAATAAAAATCTTGTTACTTCAGGCGTGTAGACTTCCAGTACATCCTCAAGACTGATTACCTCGCCTGAGGATGAAGAAATTTTTCCACCGCGTCCTTTAATAGAAATGAAGTCGTATTGGAAAGAAACGGGAGCTTTTGCTCCAAATACTTCTACGACATGCTTGGAAGTATCGAATGAACCGCCTTCGCTATGGTGATCCTTGCCCGCAGGCTCGAAATCGACGTTTTCGTATGCCCACCTCATCGGCCAATCGACGCGCCAAGGGAGTTTGGCCGCTCCAGTTTCTCTTAAATCGATGGTTTCGATCTGCTGAGTATCGTCGTCACGATAGGTAATGCTCCACTGGCCGTCCCATCCGAGTACAGTGGTATTGTCTTTATCGGTGAATCGACTGAATACCGAAATCGGAAACCAGTCTTGCTCAAGCGGTTCTGTTCTATATCGGTCGAGTATTTCCTTGATTTCATTGCGGTGCTCGAGTGCGGTACGCATTCCCTGAGCATAGACGGAGGACCTATATCGCTGTGCCTGATAAATATATTCGGGATTAATTCCTACGACGGGAAGTAGCTGTTCAACAGCTTTCTCGTTTGCCAAGGCATAATTATCATAGTTTCCGGTCGTATCGGGAACCATCGTAATCGGCTTACGCAGGAATGTAGCCAAAACATCGCCCTTCGGCATATTTTTCGGAACTTTACGAAATACATCGTAGTCGTCCCATGAATAGATAAAACGCACCTTATGACCTTTGGCGCGCAAGGCCCGAACAATCAACTCTACCGAGATGATTTCTCTGAAATTTCCAATGTGGACGGTTCCCGACGGAGTTATGCCCGAAGCACAGGTATAAACATCCTTCGGTCCCTTCTCTCTGACGATCTTATCGGCATATATGTCTGCCCAATGTAAAGAAATGTTGGTTTGTTCACTCATGGGGGCGATTATAGCCAACACGTCGAGAAAAGGCAACGGTTACCAGATACATCGAATACCGGTAATAAGTATTGGGGATTTGACCTGCTCCGGCTATAATCGCCACATGAGGACCCATCGTGTCTTACACATCGTAATAATCTGCTTGTGCTTCTCCTCCGTAACGATAGTCTCGGCTAGTACCGCAACGGAAGTAGAACAATTTTCAGAAATATTTCAAGAAGGAATCGCCTCATGGTATACATCAGAGGTTGACGGAGCGTTAACTGCCAACGGTGAAGTCTTTGATCCAGAGCTACTAAACGCAGCTCACAAAGATTTGCGCTTCGGAACTATCGTACGAGTAAAGAATCTTACAAACGATATGACTGTTGATGTCAGAATCAATGATCGTGGGCCGTATGTCGAAGGAAGGATTATAGATCTGACTCCGGCAGCCGCCAGACAAATCGATATATACGAAAAAGGAATTGTGCCTGTTACACTCACCATTTTGTATTACCCTGACATTCCCGAATCGCGATACGATCGACCGGGCGATACCGGATGGTATCGGCTGCAAGTTGGTTCTTATCGAGATTATGATAAGGCACTTAGTGCATTTTTAAAATTGTATGATCATGCATTCAGCGTCATGACGGAATTATTGGAGAACGGACTTATCAGAATCAGTGTACGCTGGATTGAGGCATCGAATCTTGTACAGACAATGCAGAAATTGGAATCTCTTGGGTTTTCAGAAATTCTTAAGCGTTCCGAAACAGCCCCGTAATCAGAATTTGAGAAAAAACATCGCGCCAGCAACTATCTGATTGACAGGATCGCTATCCAATTCAGCTCGGTAGTTCATGCCGTTGACGAGGTATGCGAGGTAATAGCCGAAATCAAGATAGTCGAAGACGCTCAAGGTTACTTCGGCTCCCGTACTTGCGATGAAGCCGGAACTCGAATCGGTACTGTTGAAATGACGGCCAGAATAATAACCGGCATCGAAGAACATGTTCAGTCTCGGAAATATTCCGTCCCAGAATGGTTCTGGAGCAGCAATCCTTATATCAAAATTATTCGCTAGAGAAAGCTCTGTGTTAAATGTCGACCAGGCAAAGCCGCGTATAAGACTTCCGAGCGCATTTCGACCCTGCACGAATACCGGAACCGCATTACCGAGTACATAAGAAAAACGTAGCCGGTCTACGAGTGTCAGCGACAGAATATTCAAATTAGCTTCGTTGCTGAGATGGTATACTGGATAAGCTCCGATCGCGTTGACGGCAAATTCCAGATAGTCTGCCCTGCCGTCGAGTGCATTGTTTAAAAACGATGGAGCCCAGCGAAGCGAAACGTCGGTACTCACTCCATACTGGGTCACATGCTGGTCGACCATCATGTCGACGGTAAATCCTGCAGCGATTGCCGTGGATAGAAACTGACGATTCCCAGCCAACTCGGGATAGACCGTTCCGGCAGCAAGCTCACTAAAGAAATCTCCCCGTTTTTCACCGGTGAGCACTGCGGTCGTGTTGAACGTCGGTACAGCACTTTCAAAACGTCCCTCATAGTTCAGATACAGTGAAACAGCATCTTCTTGAGTTATCTCAAATTCACCGAATCCTCTAGAAACTCCGAGATTCCACAGAATTTGTACAACGTCGTATGTATAGGGCGTAACGGCTGGGTTACCCGGAATCATCACCGATCCCGCTGCATTTTGCCAAACGGTTCGCTGGCCGTATCCGCCTCCGCCGATGAATCGAAGAACCGTCTGGTCGTCGGTATTTTCATGAAATGTACGGCGTTCGAATCCAGCGGTAACGAACGTAGGAACAAAACCACCTGCTATATCGGGATGGAATTCCAGCGGATCGAGGATAAAGTGGAAACTCGAAGCTCCGATTGAATAAGCTACTAAAAACAACAACGTAACTAGGATAATGATTCGTTTCATCTGGCGCTCCCGAATTGCGTTCTGAATCATAGCATGGACAACTTACTACCGCAATAAAGTTAGTCGTTTGGTATGGATAATCAAACAATCCCGGCAGTTGACACCCTCAAAGAATCTCCGTATTATCTGCTAAGTCGGGCCCATAGCTCAGTTGGTTAGAGCATCGGACTCATAATCCGTGGGTCGAAGGTTCAAGTCCTTCTGGGCCCAAAGATTTAAACCTTACATTGTAAGGGATTGCAAGGCTTACCGGAAAAACCGGCAGCGTTTCGCATCGCAACTGTACCAAAGGGTGTACCAAAAACACCCTGCGGTGCCAGTTACTGGGGCGTAACATGAGCCGGAAACCCTTCTATCTATCCCGCCACGGAAATATCTGGTACGCGCGGATTATCGACCAACAAACAGGAAGGCAACTCTCAGCTCTCAGCACCGGTCAGAAAGATCGTGATCTGGCGATCATGACTGTTTCAAAATGGTTTGTTGAGGGCCTTCCGAAGACCAAGTCAAAACCTAAAAGACATGTCTCGGAAGCTATCACTATCAATAGATTGTTTGATATCGTTGAGACAATCGATATAACCAACCAAGAAGCCGAGCATATACTCAACATACTTAAGCAAAGAGGATTGCTGGCGAAGATGAAACAAGTTGAGGAGAGGGATTTCATTACCTATCTTCTCAACTTTTACGACTTCGATAGCAGCCCCTATGTAAGGGAAAAACGTGCACATGGTCAATCAATTGGAAGAACCCATTGCATGGACTCAA
>JAAYDK010000072.1 GCA_012729295.1 Spirochaetales bacterium
GCAGCTTTTGCGGTGTTGTTTCTCTGGTTGGGAATCGCCAAATACGGATTTTGGGACCAGTATAAAGGCCCGATGCCCGGATTTATGCCGATCGTCATTTCGATTGCACTTTTTGTATGCAGCGTGCTCGGATTTGTGTTTTCCTTCACCGAGAAATCTCCTTCCTGGCCCATAGAAAACTGGTATGTGGTTTTTAGCGGAGTTGCAATTATTGCCGCTACCTATCTCATCGGTTTGCTGCCGAGCTTGGCCATGTATGTTTTGCTCTGGTTGAAGTGGTATGAGAAATGTTCGTGGAAAACGACATTGATCGTCTTTGCCGTCGTTATGGCAATCGTCATCAGCGCATTCGTTCTTTGGTTGGGCGTTCCGTTTCCGAAGGGAATCCTATACAACCTGATCTTCTATTAGGAGGAGCACGATGGAAAATCTACAAGCACTGTTGCAAGGTTTCGTCGTACTCTTTACCTTCGAGAACATCGGAGCTACCGTATTGGGGGCAGTACTCGGACTGATCGTGGGCGCCATGCCCGGAATCGGTTCACTTGCCGGCGTTGCGCTTTTACTCCCGCTTACCTACAAATTCAATCCTACGACTGCGATCATCATGCTCGGTGCGTTGTATTACGCAAATATGTACGGTGGTGCGTTCAGTGCGATCTTGCTCAACATCCCCGGAGACGGTCCTGCCGTCGTGACGCTGTTGGACGGCTATCCGATGGCTACCAAGAAAGGAAGGCCCGGCCAAGCATTGCTCACCAGCAATATCGCATCGTTTATCGGCGGAGCCGTCGGTATACTCATCCTTACGTTCATGGGGCCGCTGCTCGCTGATATCGGGCTAAAGTTCGGCCCTGCGGAAATGGCGGTATTGCTATTGCTTACGATGACCTCTATCGGATGGCTCATGGGTGAAAATCCGGTAAAAGGACTGATTTTGACCATGGCCGGTATTATGTTGGCCAGCATGGGTATGGATACGCTTTCCGGAAGCCCGCGCTATGATTTCGGCAACATGTATCTGCTCGGCGGCATCCCGTTTACCGCTTTCGTAATCGGAACTGTCGGATTCTCGCAAGTTATCAGATTGATGGAAGAGCGTGCTATAAAATCAGAGGCTATCACTGACAAATTGACGCTTCGCGGGAGTATGGTCACCTGGCACGACTTTACACGTATGTTCATGCCCTCAGTACGTGCAGGTGTTATCGGAACTTTCGTAGGCGTGCTTCCCGGAGCAGGAGCCACTTCGGCATCATTTATCGGTTATGCTGCTCAAAAACCGTTCAAGAATGAAGAACCGCTGGGAACCGGGGCTATCGAAGGTCTTGCAGCCTGCGAATCGGCAAATAATGCTGCTGCGGCAGGAGCGTTTGCACCGTTGCTTGCATTGGGTATTCCCGGCTCGGGTACCGGAGCCGTACTTTTGGGCGGCTTGATGATGTGGGGTCTGAATCCCGGACCGCTATTGTTCCAAAATGAACCTGAATTTGCATGGGGATTGATTGCATCGCTGTTCTTGGCTAATATCATAACTCTGGTCATATCCTGGGGAGTCATTCCGTTTCTCATTAAAATTTTATCAGTGCCTACCAAGTTGCTGATTCCTATCGTTACGGTTGTGTGCTTCGTTGGATCCTACAGCACCGATAATTCCATGTATGCGGTGCTCGTCATGGTTATTTCGGGTGTAGTCGGATACATTCTGCAAAAAGCAAATTACTCGACAGCTCCGCTTTTGCTGTCGTTCGTACTTGCCCCGCTGCTGGAATCGAATATGCGCAAGGCATTTATCATCTCTCAGGGCAAGCTCGACATATTCTTTTCAAGCGGAATCGCCACGACGTTCAGTGTGTTGCTGATTTTATTCCTCTTGTTCCCGCTGGTACGCTGGATCTTAATCAAAGCCAGATTGCTGAAAGTTAAGTCGAAAAAAATTTCTTAGTGATTCTTGCCGGACGTTGTCCGACAAACAATAGAACAGTTTTGTAGGAGTTTGTTATGAAAAAACATGTATTGATTGCTACATTCGTACTGTTGATCGCACTTGCAGCACCCTTGTTTGCTCAAGCTGGAGCTGAGGTTTCATCAACCGGATTTGTTCCTTCAAAAGAAATCGAATGGATCGTTACCAGCAGCCCGGGCGGCGGCAGCGACATTTTTACCCGAAAGATTTCCGACATTATGGTACGCGAGAACCTGGTAAGCGGTCAGACATTCCTCGTGAACAACAAGACCGACGGCGGTGGTGAAGTAGGCAGGTTGACTGTCAGCCGTGTTGCAGCAGGCAAGCTGGCCGACCACACGCTGCTCACCTTCAACAGCGGCGACCACGGTCCGATGCTGAAGAACACCGACAACCGCATTGAGAACTTTACTCCGCTGGCTGTCATGGCCGTGGACAAGCAATTGCTCTACATCGGCGAGTATGCCAAGTACAAGACTTTTGCAGAAGTCATCGATGCAGTGAAAGCTGGAAAGAACGTTGTAATTGCTGGTTCAAAAGGCGACGATATCCTTACCTATGAACATTTGGTTGCCGAGCTTGGCTTTACCCAGAATCAGATTTCCTTTATTACCAATGATGCTACCAGTGCTGCCATCACCAGTGTGCTCGGCGGTCACGTCGACATCGTTATGTCCAAGCCGGCAGCAGCCGACCAGTATGTCGCAGCAGGCAAACTCACTCCGATTCTCGCACTGTCCAACAGTCGCTTTACCGGTAATCTTGCCTCTGCTCCGACACTTAGCGAAGTCGGTCCCTACAAAAACGTTGAAAATCCGATCTGGCGCGGAGTCGTAGGACCCAAGGCAATGAGCGCTGAAGCAGCCAAATACTGGAGCGACGCGCTGAAGGCCGTTTCCGACTCGACAGCTTGGGCTACCGAGTATATCGACAAATATAAGCTTGTTTCCGAATTCAGAGACTATGTTGCAGCCAAGGCCTATATGGAACAATTCCAGGTCGAATATCTTAAGTCGATCGGAAAAACAAAATAGCCGATTATAATTAAAATTTACTTTTTCTAGGGGGATGGCTTGACAACCGTCCCCCTATTGTTAGTATCAAACAGAGAGGTTGCGCACATGAAACGGATTGTTCTGATTCACACGGTAAAAAGTGTCCTGGATAGTTTTGAGAAACAGCTTCGCTCGGTTATCGGCGATAAGGTGGTTATCAACAATATTCTCGATGACTTTCTCGTCACCGATTTCAACGATACCGGCCATTTCTCTCCAGAAAATCGTAGGCGTTTGGAAAATGACGTGGAAAATGCCATGCTGGCACATGCCGATATCATTGTTGCAACCTGTTCAACTATCACACCTACGATCACCGCTCTACGACCGTTTGTCTCGGTTCCACTTATCGCAATCGACGACGAGATGTGTCGTCAGGCGGTTCGTTTCGGTGATACTATTGCCGTTTTGGCTACAGCCCAGAGTACGGTCGAACCAACCGTTTCGAAAATTACTTACGAAGCTGCCCAGGCAGGAGTCGATATAGAAATCGAAACTGCCGTATGTCCCGAAGCAATAGCTGCTTTACGTGCAAACCAGAATGAACGCCATGATACCTTGGTTTTACAGATGGCCGAAAAAATTACCGGCAAAGATGCAATAGTCTTGGCTCAAGCATCGATGGCTCATCTTGAAGGGCAAGTTGCACAGTTATGCGGATGCAAAACTCTGAGCAGCGTTTCGCTATGTATCGATCAGATTGCAAAAACACTAAAGGAGCTCCCCTGATGCTTGAACCGATTCGCAATTTTATGAAGGTGGGAACCATCCATCGGGTTTCGTATCCGTATGCAGGAAAAGACGAGCGAGAGACACTTGCCACTCTGAAGAAACTGTTGTGTGATGATTACTTCGATGCCTTAGAAGTAACTCGATTTGCAGATCCCTCTGTTCGTAAAGAGGCGATATCGATGATTCGCACGGCCCATTTGGAGACGGTTGCCTATGGAGGCCAAGGCCTGTTGTTGTCAAATAATCTCAATATCAACGATCTCGACACGAATAAGCGAAATAAAGCGATCGAAGTGCTGAAAGCAGGAATCGACGAGGCATACGAATTCGGCTCTTCGTCTTTTACGTTCCTTGCTGGACGATTCGAGCAGGAAACTGTCGAACAGAGCTTTCAGGCACTGCTTGAATCGATAGACGAAGTATGTTCGTATGCGAAAAAAAGCGGGAATATCTTAATTGAAATCGAAGTGTTCGATGATGCGATCGATAAATGCTCGCTCATCGGACCATCGAAACGAGTCGTACGTCTTGCCGAAACTGCTTGCAGTACATGGGATAATTTTGCGATTCAGGTCGACAGCAGCCACATCCCGCTGCTGAAGGAATCGAACGAAGAGCATATCCTGCCGATTCTAAAATACCTCAGACATGTTCATATGGGTAACGCAGTACTTGCTGATAAAAATTCGATTGCCTATGGGGACAAGCATCCGAGATTCGGCTATCCGGACAGCGAAAACGATACGCACGAGCTTGCAGCCTACCTGAGGACATTATTGAAAAGTGGGTTTTTGAACTCGGCAGACCGGCCGTTGGTAAGTTTCGAGGTCAAACCCCAGCCGGGTGAAGATCCCGATTTGGTGCTGGCCAACGCGAAGCGGACATTGAATCAGGCGTGGCTGCTCGTATAGCCTAAAGATGCTCTTCGAGGAAGCGCAAAATGTCCAGTGCTTTCGGGGGGCATCCGGGAACAAAGGCAGAGCCTTGTCTCGTACAGATTCCGACTCCGAGACCTTCGAACGCAGTTTGCTTATATCCTTGTCCGATATGGATTGTTTTGTTCAGTCTGCGCAGCGAGCCTTTTTCTTCGAGCCTCGCAAGCGCATGGATCAAGTTGCCGTAGCATGCGCTGCACGCAGAACGGGCGTCTGTGTATTTTGCCAACTGACGTACTTTACCGGTTGGTTTGGCCGTTTCCGATAATCTGTCGTTATTTAATTCGACGATATTGGCTTTAGAGATGTCGGTACTGCCTACGGTGAGCGACTCGGCGAGAGAGATATAAGGGATATGACGCACTTCGAACCCCATCAGGTCTGCACCGAACGTATCGACGAGCACGCTGTCGCGTCCTGCAAACATACGGTTGGTCTGCACCGGATTTCCGCCTTCTTCAAAATCAAGATCTCCGTTCAGGCTGTCGACTATCACAAGGTCGGCGCATCGCACGCTGTTGAGAACCGCTATCGGCTTGTTAAGTCCCAAGGAATGGAACTGCCGCTTTGATCGATCGGATATGCATCCCTTGAGATTCTTGAGAGCGCAGGTCATGGTGGTCTGGCAATGACCTTTCAATACAGGAAGATTGATGAGAAATCCGCATTCGTACACAGTCTTTGAGAATTGTATCGGTACGCCTGATTTGTTGATTTCGACATATTGGTCGTCTTTTACATCCAATAACTTGATACCGTAGCGTTTGGCCATCTCGTAGTATCCGTGTACTTTGAACGCACGATCTGTGCTGTCGCCCACCCAGGCGCTTTCGGCAATCGTGATGTTCCGATACCCGAGCGATTGCAGATGTATGATCGTTGCCTCGATAATGTTCGGATGTGTAGTCGCTCCTTCTTCGGGGGGCCGGGCGACTACAAGGTTGGGTTTTAGTACGATCGAAGTGTTCTTGTCGACAATTAGGCTTTCGATACCGATGCGCTTCAGCAGCAGCTCGGTCATCTCTCGTTCATTATGTCCGTATACTACAAAGATGTCGTTGCGTTCCATATTCGTCTCCACATATTAGTCGGCAGTTATGTTTCCTTCGTTTTCATGCATGATATGACTATATAACAAAGCCTTGCAGGCCTGTTTATCACCGAAACGCAAGTACTGGATGATCTGTCCGTGCTGATTGATAATCTGTCCGAGCTGTTCGTTCGGCAGGTTTTGTGCGACGCGAAGCAACTGAACTTGCGCATCTAGGCGTTCATAAAGCTTCAGCAGAGCATAATTATTCGAACACTGAATCATGACATGGTGGAACTGGCTGTCGGTTTCGAATAGTGCGCTCCGATTACCGATTCCTAAAAAGTACTGGCAATCGGCAGCTAGCCGCGAAAGCTGGTCGATGTTGCGCTCGATTGTCTCGTTCGAATGCAGGTCGATTGCAAGTCTCTCCAGTGTGATGCGTACGGTTGCAATATCCTCGGCTTCTTTAGGATTGATCATATAGACCATCGCATGGCTGCGAGGTTTGAGAATAACAAGACCGTATTCAGCCAAACGCCTGATAGCCTCGCGAATCGGGGTTCTCGAAACCCCAAACTGCTGGGCCAGCTGTTCTTCGGGAATCATCATGCCGCCTTTGAGTTCACCGCTTAGAATCTGTGTTTTTAATAAGTCGTACACTTTATCTGCCAAGCTGTTTTGAATGATTATGTGAGCCATACCTTCCTCTTGTTTTCCGTATACAAATCTATCTAAATATTGATAAATCGTGAATAAATATGATGACACTGTGCAATGTTATACACTAATCAAAACTGGTGTTCACAACCTAATTGGTCTGTAACACTCAATAGAATTACTATATTATAAATAATTAATCAATGCAAACATAATTCTCAAGCGTTGCAGATTAATATTTGACACTTGAGTGCAATAATGATATAGTGTTTGTATACGGTATACAATTTAAGAAATGTAGCCGATTTTCTACAGATTGCAAGCAGATTTTCTGCTTTCGTACAAGGAGTCGAAATGAACGAACGACTGACTAATCTTCTGAATAACCGACGTGACCAGAGATGCGGGGCGAAGGAGCTTGCAGCAATTGCAGCTGCGTTGCGTCTCCAGGTGTTTGACGTCATCCATGCCCGGCAAACCGGTCACTGGGGCGGAGCATCCTCTGCACTGGGACTGACCACCGCATTGTATTTCAACCGTATGAGAATCAATGCCGAGAATCCCCAGTGGGAAGATCGCGACCGCTTCATTCTTTCTAAAGGCCATGCATCGATGAATATCTATACGGTACTTGCAAACAGGGGCTTCTTTCCAATAGAAGACTTGCAGGGATTCAGAACGCTGGGAAGCCATCTGCAAGGACATCCCGCGATGCATAAGACACCCGGGATCGACATGTCGACCGGAGCCCTCGGTCATGGTGTGTCGGTGGCACTCGGAATGGCTTTGGCAGCCAAAATTTCGCAAAAGGACTATTGGACCTATGTGATGACCGGAGAAGGGTGCCTGAACGAGGGGCAGACCTGGGAAGCGTTGATGATGGCCGGAAAATATAAGCCGGAACGGTTGGTGCTGATGGTCGACTACAACAGAGTCCAACTTGACGGAACTGCAGCTGAAATCATGCCGCTGGATCCGTTGGCCGATAAACTGAAGGCATTCGGATGGAATGTCGCGGATACGGTATACAACGGTCATGATACCAATGACATATTGGCATCCTTTGCTTGGATGGATCAGAGCGGACCATGGCCTAAAGCGGTCGTCTATTCGACGGTAAAAGGGAAGGGTGTTTCGTTCATGGAAGGCAAGAGCGCCTGGCACGGAGCACCGATCGATGAAAAGAGTTATCAGGAAGGCAGAGTGCAGTTGGAAGCCGACCTCGAGCATAAGGAGGCGTCCCTATGAGTATTGCAATGCGTGAATCGTTTGGTAAAAAATTAGTAGAACTTGGGAAAACGAATCCCAAATTGGTGGTACTTGATGCGGATGTCTCTTCAAGTACGAAATCAATCCTCTTCGGCAAGGCATATCCCGAGCGGTTTTTCAACTGCGGAGTAGCCGAGGCGAATATGGTGGATGTCGCTGCCGGTCTGGCCACCTGCGGCTATCATCCGGTCGTCAACGCGTTTGCAATCTTTATCGCGCTAAAGACCGGGGACCAGGTTAGGAATGTATTGTGCTATAATAATCTGAACGTCGTCTTGGCTGGAGCGTATGCGGGATTGTCTGATTCTTTCGACGGTGCAAGTCATCAGTCGATTACCGATATCGCCATCATGCGTGCATTACCCAACATGCAGGTAATCGTTCCCGGTGATGCAAAACA
>JAAYDK010000073.1 GCA_012729295.1 Spirochaetales bacterium
GTCTTGCGCATAGGCGCAACTGCAATCTGGATTGGCAATGCGCAGAAACTTGTCGAAGTCGACATGCAAAAGATCGTGACGACCGAACTAGTAATTAGAGGAAACTACGTGTACGACTTCGAAAGTTTTCGCGAGAGCCTGAACCTGCTTGAAAACGGAAGTATCAAGGTGGAAGCCCTCATATCCGAGGTAATGCCTTTGGAACAAGGTCCGCAGGCTTTCAGGATGCTCAAAGAAAATCGTGACGGAAAGATCGTTAAAGTAATCTTAAAAAGCTAAGTGATATGGGGGAAATCTATGGTTGATGATGCGCTGGTAAAGAAACTGGAGAGAATCACGTTGCAGCTACGCTACGATGTAGTACAGATGATCGGAGTCGGCAAGGCCGGCCATCTGGGAGGTTCCTCCTCACTGGCAGAATTAATGGCGGTGCTCTATTTTTACGTGATGAAGATCGACAGCAGCAATCCTACCGCCGCATGGCGCGATTATCTGCTGCTGTCGAAAGGTCATGCGGCGTTGATTCAATATGCAGCATTGTGCGAATTGGGGTTTTTCCCCCGCAGCGAACTGCACAGGGTAAAATCACTCGAGGGCTTGCTGCAGGGGCACCCCGATTTGAGTATTCCGGGAATTGAGGCAGTCACCGGTTCGCTGGGTCAGGGGCTGTCGATTTCGTTGGGTATAGCACTGGCATGCAGGCTCGACCAGAAAAAGAACCACATCTACGTCGTCATGGGAGACGGGGAGCAGTCGGAAGGGCAGTTATGGGAAGCGGCCATGGCCGCAAGTAATTTCAAAGTCGACAACCTCACTGCCTTCCTGGACTGGAATAAAGTGCAGGCCACCGGCGCAACCAAGGATATTTTTTCCGTCCCGGATTTGGGGCGCAAATGGGCTTCGTTCGGGTGGGAAGTGTTCGAGAGCCCGGGTCACGACATCCGGTCGATCATCGAGACGATCGAGAAGGCGAAAGCAGTAAAAGGCAAACCGAGTATCGTCATCCTCGATACGGTGAAGGGCAAGGGCTTTTCGTTTGCCGAACACAACGCAGCCTTCCACAACGGCATTATGGACCAAGCGACATACGAGCAGGCTCTGAAAGAGCTTGATCAGAAAAAGAGGGAGCTAAACGCATGAAGAAAGAGAGTTTACGCAAGGCATATGGACAAGCCCTGGTCGAGTTGGGGGCAAGTAATCCCGATATAGTCGCACTGGAAGCCGATTTGGGTAAATCGACCATGTCCTATCTGTTTAAACAAGCCTATCCGGAGCGTTTTTTTGAGATGGGCATCGCCGAACAAAACATGACGTCGACTGCGGCCGGACTGGCATTGGCCGGAAAGATTCCATTTGTGAGTACCTTCGCCGTCTTTGCCTCCGGAAGGGCCTACGACCAGATCAGGTGTTCGATCGCCATCGCGAAGGCGAACGTGAAGATATGCGGATCGAGTTGCGGTCTGTCCGACTTCGGAGACGGCAAGACGCATCAGTCGGTCGAGGATGCCAACATCATCCGCTCCATCCCGAACATGACGGTCCTCAATCCGGTGGATGCCGTCGAGACGAAACAGATGGTTGAGGCGATGGTTCGATACAAAGGTCCCGTCTACATTCGGATAAACCGAAACGAGTTGCCGGTAATCACCCCGGAAGACCAGAAGTTTCAGATCGGAAAGATGTATTCGGTCCATGACGGAAAGGATGCGGTGATTTTCGCTACCGGAGCCATGGTCCATAATTCGATTTCTGCTGCCCAGGAACTGATGCAAGAGGGCATTTCGGTCGAAGTTATCAATGTCAGTACCCTCAAGCCACTATCGAAAGAGGAACTGATGAGGTTTGCCAGGGATAAGCAGGCCATCGTGACCGCTGAAGAGGCCAACAGAATCGGAGGGATGGGCGACACTATCGCCTCGCTGCTGTTCAATGACATACGGGTTCCGATGGAACACGTCGCAATCGACGATCAGTTCGGCACTTCCGCCTACACATACGAAGATCTTCTGACATGCTACAAGCTGACAAAAGAGGATATCGCGAAAGCTGTGAAAACAGCGTTGAAACATGCTTAGGGGGTACATATGAAAATAGGATTTATTGGTTTGGGAATCATGGGTCGCCCGATGGCGAAAAACCTGCTCAAGGCCGGCTACGACCTCGTAGTCTACGATAAGTATGTAACAGCGTCAGACGTAATCGCTCTTGGAGCGAAGCAGGGCGAATCCAATCGGGACGTTGCATCCAGAAGCGAGTTGGTCATCACCATGCTTCCCAATTCACCCCACGTCAAAGAAGCGGTTCTCGGCGAACGGGGAGTGTTGGAAGGAGCAAAAGAGGGAACCATCATCGTCGATATGTCTTCCATCGCTCCGCAGGTATCGAAAGAAGTCGCCGCAGCCTGTGCAAAAAAGAACGTCGTCATGCTCGACGCCCCCGTCAGCGGCGGAGAACCCAAGGCAATCGACGGGACGTTGGCGATCATGGTCGGCGGCGATGCCCAAACCTTTGAGAAAGTGAAGCCGGTGTTGGAAAAAATGGGTTCTTCTGTCGTGCGTATCGGAGAGGTCGGGTCTGGGAATATGACGAAACTGGCCAACCAGATCATCGTAGCGCTCAATATCGCGGCAGTCAGCGAAGCCTTTGTGCTGGCAACCAAGGCAGGAGTTGATCCGAGTAAAGTTTTCGATGCCATCAAAGGTGGTTTGGCCGGCTCGACAGTCATGAACGCCAAGGTTCCCATGATACTGGACAATAATTTCAAGCCCGGTTTTAGAATCGAGCTGCACATCAAGGATTTGCAAAATGCACTCGATACGGCTCATGCGCTCAATGTCCCTGTTCCGCTTACCGCGAATGTGATGGAGACCATGCAGGCACTGAAGATGGACGGGATGGCAGCTTGCGATCATAGTTCCATCGTTCGTTTTTACGAAAAGCTTGCCCAGACCGAAGTGAGAAAGAGAGGATAACGATGAATGTTGCACAGAAAGTCGTAGTGGTAACCGGGGCCGCCCAGGGCTTGGGCAAGGCGATCGCGTCAAAACTCGCTTTGCACGGGGCAACGCTCTTTATCTGCGATGTGCATGACGAGCAAGGGAAAGCCGTTGCATCATCCCTGCAGCAACAGGGTCTGAAGGCACGTTTTGTCCACCTCGACGTTACCTGTGAACAGCAGTGGAAGGACCTCTACGCAAAGGTGGTCGAATTTGAAGAGCACATCGACGTTCTGATAAACAATGCCGGCATAAACATCCGCAACACCATCGAGACGATGACGCTGGAGGAATTTAACATGATGCTGGCAGTCAATGTTAGTGGGCCGTTTCTGGGAATCAAGCATGCAATTCCGCTGATGCGTGCGCATAACGGAGGCTCGATCATCAACATCAGCTCTGTCTGCGGCCTGATCGGACATAAGTTTACAACCGAAGCCTATACGATTACCAAGGGTGCGCTGACACTGATGACCAAGACGATTGCCGTCAGATACGCCAAGGACAACATCAGGTGCAATTCGATTCATCCGAGTACCGTGCAAACCGATTTGGTTCGCAAACTCTTCGAGGACCCGACGAAAAAAGCAGAACGCATAGGAGAAATTCCGCTCGGCAGGATTGCCTCTCTGGATGATGTAGCTCACGCAGTCTTGTATCTGGCAAGTGACGAGGCTTCCTTTTTAAATGGTGTAGCTCTGCCCATCGACGGCGGACTTACTTCTTATTGACTTCGTGATATGCAGAATCTAGACTTTAT
Source organism: Spirochaetales bacterium (assembly GCA_012729295.1). Taxonomy (GTDB): domain Bacteria; phylum Spirochaetota; class Spirochaetia; order Sphaerochaetales; family Sphaerochaetaceae; genus JAAYDK01. The sequence goes on from JAAYDK010000073.1 coordinate 3,757, forward strand.
TAATCAGATGAAAAAGAGAAAAAAGCGAAGAATCCTTTCATGGTATCGAGATTTATCGATTACGAAAAAGATTTATATCCCTAATTTCCTCATCATCATCCTTCTCATTGTGGTGTCTGTGTATACAGCTAATAAGGTCTTTTCGGTACGCATGGTAGATCAGGTGAAGGAAACAACCGGTCAAAGCCTCGATATTATCATTCAGAGTATGGATTCGGTGCTCAACAACATCGGAGAGGCAGCCGAGATCGTCTCCCGCAACGAGACCGTACAGTCTGTCCTGAAAAAGCTGGACGAACGTGATGAACAACAAGAAGAAGATCACTACTTTCTAATTCGTTCGGTCTTGCAGGAGATTGTCTATCTTCGCAACGCCATTAACGGTGTAACGGTTTATACGAAAGAGGGAATTCGCGTTGGGTCCCAGAGTATTTCGGGAAAAAGTTTTTCCACCTCATCTGTGCTCAATCAGGATTTGGTAAAGATGGCTATCAGCCAACCTGGACAAAATATATGGATAGACCCTGAGGATCTGTCCTATTCAGGAGAAAACAAGGGTATCGTTGGCCCTATACTCCTTCGTGGGATTAAAAAGCAGTCAA
>JAAYDK010000074.1 GCA_012729295.1 Spirochaetales bacterium
GAGCTGATAGACGGTTTTCGTTGTCTACCGTCCAGACATTCAATCCGATACCGGATGTTCTACATTCGGACACGGTGTGATCATCAAGCAATTTGAAATCGGGATACAGATACTGTATTCCTAAACTCTTTGCTTGAAGAGCGATATGGCGTACTGAAGTTTCCCCTTCGTACAACAACGCACAGGGAATCTGTGGTCCAGTATCTTGGCTTTCATTACGGATAGCCAGTTAAATGAAGAAAAAATAATGCGCTCTTCGATAATGCGTAACCGGTTGAGATACTATTTAATCACACAAGCATGGGAATGTCATGATCAACATAGTCTCCCGTTACCTCAAAGGTATATTCCGGTAATCCTCCATCATCGTTTAAGACTAATGTGATGTAGGTTGGCTGAGTTGGCTTTGCAGGCAAATCGATAGTGAGTCCTCTGGAAATACTACCAGATTCATCACTATCAACAGAAAAACTGACTGCGACCGTTACTCGATATACATAGGGGGAGAGTGTTATGGCAAACTGTTCTTCTGCTCCCAGCGGATTGTCTTCGTTAAATTGGAAGTATCCGGTCGGATCAGTAGCCTTTTGGCCGAATGGGAAAGCAGTTACATCTATTCTGGTTATCTGGGTATCGCTGGTACCGTTGACCACAACCAATTCACGATTTTGAGTGTCTGTCTGAGCTTCTTCACATCCAGCGAGTACAAGGATTGCCACACCAATTAGAACTAGGACTAACCATTTTCTCACATGCATCTTTCACCATCCTTTTGACAAATCTTTCGTATCATACCGTATTCTTATGGTATGGCATACAGGAAATTTGAAAAAATTACGAATGAACGGGAACATATCATCAGAAGCGAAGGTTCGGACATAAGATTATGACAAGACCTGAATATCTTTTCTTAATAGCGGCTGTCGTCATGTTCCTGCTTCATGCCTAGTATCATGAACTCTCTCACAGATTATGAAGCTTGTGCTTGAAAGGTGTTATTCTGACACATTGAAAGCCGATTAGAAAGAATAGCTTCATTGATTTTGAAATTACCAGCCATTCATGATATCATCATTACCGGTACTTTCTGCGAACGGATAGGGATATTTTTGGGGATTTTACATGGAATTCAAGATTATCGAAAATCCTGATGTTGTAGCTGTTAATGAGATACGCGATCGATTACGTGCATACAATAAGGAATTTTGGGAAGAAAAGACGAAAGTCCAGTATTCATTAACAGCATGCGAGAACGAGTGCCTAGCAGGGGGCATCATATTCTCGTTATTCGGGCAATGGCTTGAAATCGAATTTTTCTGGGTCGATCAAGAATTCCGATTTCGTGGTATCGGCAGTGAATTATTGAGAAAAACCGAAGCCTTTGCTAAAGATAACGGATGCAAGACTTCGGTTGTAAATACCATGAGCTTTCAGGCGAAACCATTCTATGAAAAGCATGGATACACCGTGAAGTACACACAAAACAACTATCCTAAGACGAGCAGCAGATACTATCTGGAAAAAAGCTTGGAATAGTTTTTATGTATGTACAGGCTTGAACCCTCATGAAAATATTTTCCACCTCGTATCTGTAGCATGTATTTGCATAACAGCTTCCTGTTCAATGATCAATCGACGCAACCTACTATGTTACATTCATTGATTTACGTAGATGTTACTAGCGAATATCATGAAATATGTTAAGTAGCAGGAGCAATTTTTATGAATAGTTCTTCATATATTCATCGTTCAGTACAAGTGAAAGAAAAGCTGGCACAGAAGTCGCAATTCCTTCTGGGGCACGTATGACGGGGAAAACTTCCTATATTCAACATGAATTGAGTAGTATGGTAAGCCTTACTTGGAATCTTCTCGATGGAAGGCTCAGAATGAGAGTACTTAGCGATCCCGGTTTGTTGAGAGAAGAAATTGAAGCAAGAAACCTACAAGATTGCATCGTAGTAATTGATGAAATTCAGAAAGCACCACCATTACTTGAGGAAGTGCACCTTCAATCTACGGAGTAATGCACGTTTGCTATTTGCATCGTTCTGTTTGGGCAGGTCTGATTATAGACCTGCCCTCTTGTGTGTTTGCATCTCCTGTCGTTGGAAGACGACGTAGGATGCGGTAAATAGGAGGACTAAGAGTGCTGTCATTGCACTGAGTTGTGGCCAGATAAGCAGGAGACTCTGTCCAAACGGTAGAGGGCTACCCATAAGAGCTCCCTCGAGTTGGGTGAACATCACCACATCCAAAGTACGAGTCGATGGACTTAATAGTGCCAATGCCGATTCGGCAAAGAGCGTGTTTGGCGAAATTCTTGAAAGGAGTACTTCCAGCTGAGCCGATCGGAAGGTCCCTACTCCACCGACTGCGGTTGCAATCACCTGAACGATCATTGAGTAAAATACCGTAAAGAGCAGCCACAACCCCAGTTACACGAGTGCAGCTGTGGCTTGCTGTTTAAACACCACTGAGAAAAACATAGCGATGAGAAACCAAAACATTCCATATAATAGCGTCAGTGCGTAAAAGGCTAGTGCACGAGCTACTTGCTCTGTTGATGGTGGCAAACCGAGGACCAACATCGCAGAACCGATGACTAACAGCCACAGGGTAAGCAACATAATAGCCATCGCACTGAAAGCTCCTAGAGCTTTACCAAACAAAAGTACATCTCTATGTATCGGTTGACTAAGCACTCGCTTTAGTGTCCGATTCTGGAATTCACTATTGACTACATCGAAGCCCAATGCGATTCCAGTCAGCGGAACAAGAAATGAGAGAAAACTTAACAGTGACGGTATCGGCTCTCGCGAGAGCGTGAACAGACTCAGTAGTAAGAACTCATCCTCACTTACCACCGTTGTACCAGAGAGATCCATACGACCGGCATGGAACAATCCAACGCGGTCGCAGATAGATTGCACCTCATTCAGATGGTGACTTGCCAAGATTACCGACATCCCCTCCTCTTTTTTAAGCGATCGTATCATAGTCAAGAACTCTGCAGTGCTGTGTGGATCCAGGCCTTGCGTAGGTTCATCTAAGATAGCGATAGCCGGTTGCTTCACCAGCACTTCAGCAAGCCCTAGACGCCGTTTCATTCCATGTGAGTAGGTTCTCACGGTATCGAAGAGTCGCTGTTCCAAGCCCATCTTTGAGACTGCTGAGATTATTCTGCGCTTACGTTCATCGTAACTCAGGCCCAGAAATCGAGCAGTATAATCAAGATTCTCGTAGGCACTCATATCCTCGTAAAATCCCATATCGTCTGGCATATAGGCGATATTTTGCTTTACTTCTAAAGGAGTACGTAGCGGGTCCATTCCAAGAATATCGATTGAACCGGAGGTGGGCTCGGTAAGGCCGAGCATCATGCGAATCGTAGTCGTCTTACCTGCCCCATTAGGACCGAGGATGCCAAACACCTCTCCTTTTCTCAGTTCCAAGGAGAGAGAATCCACTGCCACTGTCTGATTTTTATACACTTTTGAGAGGTTTTGTAATCTCACTACATGGGTAGGTTGTTTTTCTGTTGCCATAGCATACCTCCTGTAGTTATCGTCTACCAAACTTCCTCACTGCAAAGACGAGTACTACCACCGCAGCAGCAATGATAAGGATGGCAACGATTCCCCAAAGAGTTGAGGTTTTTACCGTAATCCTAAATTGTTCTGAGGCTGAAGATTCTTTTGCATTTGCTCTCACGGTTATACTGTAATCACCAGTGATGGCATGCGAGGATGGTTGGATAACCGCCTGAACCTCACGTGTCTCACCCGGAGGGAGACTTTCAATGGTATCGGGTGTAAAGACTACTTGCCACTCGGATGGCTTATAACTTGAAAGCGAGATATCGGAAACCTCGGCAGTCCCTGTATTACTAACCGCTACAGTTATCGTCTTCTCTTTACCGGCTACCGCTGTTGCGCTCAATAGACCTCCTGCACCAGAGACCGTAAGATTCGGAGTTCCTTCGATTTCCATGGTCAGATTGGCTTTAGCCTAGGCAGTTTCACTCGTTGCAATCACCGAAACCGGGTCTGTTCATAAGCATTCCTCCATGAGCATATTATTTCTGTCATAAAATCCGGGATGACTTTCCCACCACATAAAATAATACTATTTTTTTTGAAGTTAAGAAGAGCAGCTAACTTTATCACATAGAGTAACCTGCACAACCTTAGAGATGCAGAAGACGGGTATGTATATATCACTTTCCTGAGACCCTTTTCTCTTAAGTTAGAAGATTTTAGAAGCCATTCTTGACTGATGATTACTGGTACATACACATTCCTTGACATTTAGGGAATCACGAGTATAATAATCATAAGTATATTGTTTGATTATTAGGAGGCTACCGTGTTCATAGGAAGAGACAAAGAATTAGACCTACTAGAGTCAATCTATGCTTCTCCTAAGTTCTCCTTCCTTGTCCTCTATGGGAGAAGACGTGTAGGAAAAACCTCTCTTCTAAAGGAGTTTGCCAAGAACCATCAGGTAATCTTCTATTCAGCACAGGCTAAGAACGACAGCTTGAACCTCTCTGATTTCTCTAAGACTCTGCAAACGCATTTCACCGGATCATCCTTTGGTTCGTTCGCAGATTGGGATGCGGCTTTCCGGTACCTATCTAGCCAGATTTCGGACAAGAAAGTCGTCTTGATCATTGACGAGTTCCCATTCATAGCAGAAGAGAATCCAACGATTACATCCATCTTACAGCATGCAATCGATCATGATTTCAAAGATAAGAACCTCTTTCTTATTCTATGTGGCTCGAGTGTGAGTTTCATGGAATCTGAGGTTATGGGTGCAAAGAGCCCGCTCTATGGGCGAAGTACCAACACCTTGGAGTTGCTGGGCTTTGACTATCTACAGAGCGCTGCATTCTTTCCCAACTATACTAATGAAGAGAAACTGGTATGTTATGGGATACTCGGTGGGATACCATCCTATCTTGAAGCTTTCAGTGATACTGCTACTATCGCTCAAAATATTGAGCGAAACATCCTTAGCATGGGAGCCTTTCTTGCCAACGAAACACAGAATCTCTTGAAGATGGAACTTCGTGAACCTGCAATCTACAACAGCATCTTCGAGGCCATCGCAACGGGCTCCAGTCGCCTTAATGATATCGCACAAAAAATCCATGAAGAGCAAACTAAATGTTCCAAGTATATTAAGACGCTGAGAAACATGAAGCTGGTAGATAAAGTAACCCCTGCAGGACAGAAAGAATCCAGTAAAAAGAGTATATACCAAATCAAAGACAATTTCTTCCTATTCTGGTATCACTTCATCTTTGCAAATAGAAGCTATTATGAATTGCTTGGAGAAAAGCAGTCTGCCCTAGAGATCTATGAACAACTACCGAGTTATATGGGAGAAGTATTTGAAGATATTTGCACTCAATACCTCATTCGGCTTGCCAAGCTTGGAAAACTTCCTTTCGTGCCATACACCATGGGTCGTTGGTGGGGAACTGACAAGAGAACTCGAAAAGAGAGCGATATCGACATTCTAGCTTTCGATAAACAGCATCGAAGTGCTATTTTCTGTGAATGCAAGTTCCGTAACAAGGAATTTGGTATGGACGAGTATAACCACTTCATGGTTGCTACTGAGGTTCACCCCACTGTTGATAGGTGCTTTTACTATATCTTCAGCAAGTCAGGATTCACCAAAGCTGTGATTATCCAAGCAGCTCTTGATGGAGTGATCCTCGTAGGATTAGACGATTTGTTCCTTGATATCTGAAGTAATCTCCTCTTCTGCATCACTTAGCTTATAGGAGAATTTAAAACGGTAGTCTCAAGTCTTTCATCAGCTAAAACACTTATAATTCAGGTATTCTCATCTAAAAAGTATAGTATTAGAATACTACTGCCCCCTTATCAAATGCAGACTGAGCAAGATTTTAGAACACTGTATTGACCAGGGCTTCGGTATGAACAGTAGTAAAAAGGTAAAGAGTGGTACTTGTCCTCTGTTACATTACCCATAATTATTAAGTACTGAGGTTGGTCAACCTGTGATGTACCGAAACACCCTGTTTCGGGTTTGAGTGTTAAAAATCGCGGAAGCTAAGGATATAACAGATCTTTGATAGATGGATTTCCGGCAGGTTCGCGGCATCAGGCACGAGCTTCACATCATCTTCTTGTAGAAGATGAATTCGCGTTGAATCGTATATGAAGTCGATGTCTAGAGGACGTGGTCCAGAGCGAAATTGATGAGCCGCCTGCTCCAAATGACCCTGAACAGCAGTATATTCAGGACATTCCCATCAGGTTTTAGGTTATGTGACGAATATCGGAGGAGAAGTGAAAACTATTCACCATGAAGATGATTGGTGGCTTTCAGCGAGGACCTGAAAATGTTCGTTTACGCTTTGACCTCGACGGGGATCACCAGATTCCGACATTGCATGAGGAAGTCAACTTCATAGCGGTTGTCACTGCTGGTCCAATAGCGTAGAGATGAATAAACGCAAAATGGTCAAGCCAAGTTGTTTTTGACTGAATTGTAACCTGATTTCCGCAGCTGAGAATGAAAAAGCTGCCAGCAAGTAATTGTTTGTCAGAACTGACCATTACAACTGCGGAACTATGGTGGACATATCAGTCAATTCTGGTGTCAATTTCGTGATTAATTCCAAAAATCATGATATAACTGATACAAAAAGAGCATGGTGTACTGATATGGAATATACGATACAGAGTAAGGAACAACTAAAGGAGTTGTGGACAAATATCTACAACAGAGAAGGCAAGCCTGACTGGTCTCACATTTTGCCTTACTATGACGACGACATCTATTTTTGTGATAGTGTCCAAAAGATACACGGTATTGAAGAATTCAAGGCCATGACAGAGCGGTTGATCGCCCGGTCGAACGGTTTGAAAATGGATGTGAAGCATACCGCTCAAGATGCAAACATTATATTCCTCGAATGGGAAATGAGCCTGAGTTTTAAAAAATACCCCAACTCGTCAATCTATGGTGCAAGCAGAATCACGTTGAACGACAGCGGGAAAATTATCGAACAACGGGACTATTATGATTTATGGGGCGACATTTTCGACAACATCCCCCGGTTTGGGAAAGCGTATCGCAAGTTCATGCATAAAAAATTCGGTTAAGGGATGATGAAGATGAATCCATATCTGAAAGAATACAAATGGTCGAATATCTTGGCCATGATGAAGAACAACAAAGCCACACCCAAAATAGAACGTGGTGATTTTCCCGGGCATTTGGTGGTGA
>JAAYDK010000075.1 GCA_012729295.1 Spirochaetales bacterium
ATTTCAAAGCACATGCGTCAGCTGCAGGATGATGCATCAGCAATGGGAAATCTTCTATTATTAGGTATCGGCGACGGCACGAGCGAACAAAGGATAAAACAGCTGGCTGTGGAAAGCGGATGTGCGCATGTATTGGCGCTTTCCGGGATGCATCTGAATGTCTTAAGTTCGTTGATTGCGTCAGCATTAGGGCTTCTCATCGGTTCCAGACGAGCAAAATTGGTCACGCTCATACCCTCAGCGTCGTATGTCTGGCTCGTCGGTTACAAACCATCGCTACTTCGTGCGCTCTGTATGCAATCGTATGTCGCGATACGTAACGACAACGATTGCGCAGACCAGGCTTTATGGTTTGCATGTATCGTACAGGTCTATCTCACTCCTTACGATATGTTTAGTACAGGGTGCCTGCTTTCGTACAGCGCATTGGCGGGAATTCTGTTGTATACCGAGCCGATCGAAGCTCTTCTGAGATTTGTCATGCCGCACTGTATGGCAAAAGCCCTGTCTGTCTCGCTCGCAGCTCTGATATTCTCGGCTCCGATTGTTTTGAACGTTTTCGGTCTATGGTATCCGATTGGAATAATCGTTGGATGTCTTGTCGCACCGTTGGCTTGTCTTATGCTCTGTCTGCTGTTTGCCTGGTGTCTTGTCCCGGCACCTTTGTTATACAAGATTATCCATGTGCTTACGAACATTTTCCTCGGCATCATCGATAAAGCATCCGCCTGGTCGAATGCTCACCCGTCCTACAGTAATTACGCAAGTCTTGCAACCGTCGGTTCGGTGTTGTTGACTGCAGCTCTGGTTCTTCGTTATGCTTGTGCGTGCGTTCGAAAGAGGAGCATGAACAGAGATGGCGTGGGACTTCCGATACGAATCGGCAAAAGTAATCGCAGAATTGCTTGAAGAGCAAGGATTTTCGTTATCGAAAAAATTCGGACAAAATTTTTTGCTCTCGAAACATGCGGTACATACAATCGTCGATGCTCTGAAAGTGGCACCGAATTCTCGCCTTTGGGAAATCGGACCCGGTATCGGTGCGTTGACTATTGAATTATTGAGACAGGATTTACAGGTAACTGCCTTCGAGATAGATCATGGTTTTTGCAGGATTTTACGAGAACGCGCTTTTAAAGACGAACCGAACTTCTTATTGGTAGAAGGGGACTTTTTAAAGACTTGGAACGATATTCATGTCGCCCAGGGCACTCCTGCAGCCATTTGCGGAAATCTCCCCTATAACGTCGGCTCGATCTGTATTGCCAAACTACTCGAAGCCCAATGTCTTCCGGCGGTGATGGTCTTTACGCTACAGACCGAGGTAGCCGATCGATTAATGGCAAAAGCGGGCTCGAAGCAGTATGCTCCGTTATCGATTCTCTCAAGTATCGATTATTCGGTAACCAAACTTTGTTCGATTCCAAGTTCGCAATTTTTCCCCCCGCCGCGTGTCGAGTCGACGGTAGTGCAGTTCCAACTTCTTTCACAACCGAAAGTCGAGCCTGAACGTCGTAAGGACTTTCTCACACTTGTCGACGATATGTTTACCCAACGCCGAAAAACCGTGAGAAATAATCTGCTTGCCGGTTCGATGGGAAAATTATTCGGTAAAGAGCAAATCCTTGCAGCCCTGGACAATGCAGAAATCGATCATTCCGCGAGAGCCGAAATGTTGGACATTCCTGTTTTGCTGAGGCTACTGGGGGCTCTGAACTTGTGATGCTGCAAGCCATCGGTTCTTCATAACCCGCCGCAAGTTGAGCAAGCCTCTGACACATAGGTCAGCGACCATGCACGACCAGGCTGCTTCCAGACCAAGATCGAATACAAAGATAAGAATTGCTGCCGGTAAAAGCCTGATTATCCACATCCCGAGCAACGAATAGGCGAACGGTCTGCGTGTATCACCAGAACCACGTAAGATTCCCGAACCTACGATTGCCATGGCAAAGAAGGGCTCGGCGAATGCTTCGATGCGCAATACGCGAGATCCTAATTCGATAACTCCGAGATCACCTGTGAAAAAACCCATCAGTTGTCGCGAGAATACAAACATAAGAAACCCGGTAAACGACATCAGCAATATCCCGTAGAGCAGACACCGTACGGCAAACGAGCGGGCTTTGTCCTGCCGGTGCGCTCCAAGCGATTGGGCAACCAAGGTGGTTGCGGCAATCGAAAATCCGTTGACCGGCATGTAGGTGATTGATTCTGCCGTAATCGCCAGATGATGGGCTGCCAACGCTGTTGTTCCGATTCCCGTAACGATGACGGTAAGCGTTATCTGTCCGAACGAAAGCATTGCGCGCTCAAGTGCGAGCGGTGTTGCCAATCGGAATACCTGACCGAGAATCGGCTTGTCCGGTTTCCAAGATCCGCTGCGGGCGATTTGCACAGGAGTCCGTTTCATCACGATGATTGTCGTCATGATGAGGCCTGCCAGCATATTGGCGAACGCTGTCGAGATTGCAGCTCCCCTGACTCCCATACCTGCTCCCCACATAGTCCATTGGAGTTCTCCGATGCTGAGTATGCGGGTAGGGAAAATTAACAAAAAATTACCGATTACATTGCTGAGGTTGACTACGATGTTGCAGATCATCGGAGATTTCGTATCCCCGGAACTGCGTAAAAGATTAGAAAAAAACATAAAGGCTATCGTAAAGGGGAGTGATAGAGCAATCCATCTAATATAGGTTTGCGCATCAGGTACTACTTGAGCTTCGACTCCGATCCACAACGGGAGCTTTCGTCCTATGGCAAACAACAATGTTGACACGACGATACCTAAGGCGACCACGGTAAGGACTGCCTGATGAACGACACGCTTGACCACATCATAGTCACCCGCACCGATATTTCGGGCTGCAATTACCGAAAATCCGGTACCGATGGCGTACATCGTGCCGTTGACAAGCCAAATCGTCGAGGTGTTGGCTGCAACGGCTGCAGTCGCAACAGCCCCGAGTGAGCCGACCATCGCCGAATCGACATACTGTACGGCCGTATGGAACAGCTGATCGATGATAGCAGGCCAGGCAAGCATCCATATGACGGCTGCTGGCTTCTTGTCGCTATCGATGAGCCGCTTGTATGATGATTCACCCACGATGGTTCTCCGTTTGATCTCTATAGTATGCTAAAAATTCATGCTCGCCCATCGGTTTGGCAAAAAGAAATCCTTGTACACAGTCCACGTCGTACCTTGTACATGCTTCCAATTGTGCCTGCGTTTCGACTCCTTCGGCGACAATCGTTTTACCGATGTGCTTGAGCATGTATACGATAGACTCGATAAGCGTCGGATTCGTTTCATATTGTTCGACAATACTCCGATCGAGCTTAACGGTTTGACACGGAAGCGAAGCAAGCGACTCAATATTGGAATATCCCTTGCCGTAATCATCGAGCGCAAACGACGATCCCAGTTTCATAAGATAGCCCATTACTTCCTTTACCCTGTCATATGAATCGACCACCATTGATTCGGTGAGTTCGAATGTAAAACTTGAGAAAGCTATATCATTGCTTCTGATGATTCTCGCAATTCGCTTTTCCATCATGGGCTGGAGAAAGTGGATCGCTGAAAGATTGATGGAAATTGGAATATCCAGCGAAGTTCTTTTTAAAAAATCACATACTTCCTGCACGATGATATAGGTGATTTCTACAATCAGTGCGGTTTCTTCTGCGATCCTGATAAATGAATCGGGAAAGAGTAAACCTAATTCCGGATCGTCAATCCGTAATAAAGCTTCACCAGCGATGATCGAAGACGTCTTCACATCGAACACTGGTTGATAATGCAGCAAAATCCGGCGATTCTCGAGTGCTCTAAGCAACGCCTGCCGAATCGCCTGCTTTCTCTGATGCTGTTCCAAGAACGATTTTTGATACACCACCGGAGATGCAAGGCGGTCTGCTTTTGTATAATATAGTGTGAGATCGATAGCATTTACCAGTTCTTCTGCATTTTTTGCCTGCTGGGGGTACATCACGATAGCCATGTTCACGGAAATTTTCGTACTTGCAAATCCGATATCCCAAGAAGATTCGAATCGTTCGTTGATGATCCGTGCAACTGCTTGGGTTTTGTCCAATTCTTTTTTTCCCAATACGATGGCGAATTGATCGGGCCCGTAGCGATAGGCCATCCGCCCTGGAGTATTCACTGCAAAGAAGGATCCGACAGCTTTCAGAAGCGCATCGCCGCCAAGCTGGCCGAAGCGCTGGTTAAAGTACTTAAAATTCACAAGGTCCGCAACGATAACGCTCCCTTTCCCTCCAAGCTCCAAAATCTTGCCCGTATGGCGCATGAACAGCGACCGATTTCGTAGCTGCGTCAAAGAATCATACGAAAGCTGGCGGTTTTGCAGTATATGAAGCATGGCCATCGGCCCGACGCTGACAACCACGTCGAGCAATAGCCGATGATCGAACATCCACAGCAGCATAAGCGAAACAAGTAACCCAAGCAACCAGAACCATAATGTGTTCCAATGAAGGCGCTGCATCGTTTTACGTCTGATCGAAACACATACGATGCTCTGAAGCAGTACCACTGTCGATACCCCAAACAGGTACGGACGGTACCAGGCTTTGTCGACTACCGTGATCGTTATAGCGATTACAGTTAAAAACACTACCAGAATCACTCGTTTTTTTAACGGCATGCAGCGGCAAGCGGTACTGACTAGAGCATAACGGCTCCATACAATAATTGCCGCGCCGGTAGCAAGCAGGTGAAGCATATGCAATAGTTCGTCAGGCTGTATCGTTTCAAGATCGAGCACAGAAAAGACTCCGCGTATGATTGACAACACGACCATGACGATACTCGCTGACAATCCGTAGCGAAATAGTTTTTCTTGTCTCGATTCGACGAATGTTCGGTTACGATTGACATCGATGAGTAACATAATCACGATGGTCAATGCAACTAAATCGGCCTGGATTTTTTCAATCACACGATATCACCTTGTCATATATGAATTGGCAAAGGGCGGTATGTGCCGCCCTTTGTATCCATAGAGAACAAACGTTAGTGTCATGCACCTGCCTGGGCGAGTGTGATCGCACTGGTAACTACGATGTCTTCAATACTACACCCGCGCGACAGGTCGCTGACCGGACGTGCAAAACCCTGCAGAATCGGTCCGAATGCTTCAGCTCCCGCAAGACGCTGTACCAACTTGTAACCGATGTTGCCCGCTTGTAGGTCGGGGAATACCAAAACGTTCGCACGACCTGCAACGGTGGACCCGGGTGCCTTGCTTTTTCCTACCGACGGGATAATCGCCGCATCCAATTGCAGCTCACCGTCGCACTGGATGTCCGGTCTTTTTGCCTGCAACAGTTGCAGTGCAGCGGTAACCTTATCGACCAACGGACCTTTTGCCGAGCCTTTTGTGGAATAGGACAGCAATGCGACAACCGGTTCTGCACCAAGATACATGCGGCAGGACTCGGCTGCTTCTTCGGCGATTTCTGCCAGTTGTTCTGCAGTCGGTTCAGGAATGGTTGCGCAATCGGCAAAGATAAAACTTCCGTTGGTACCCAAGTCTTTCTTATCGGTTGCCATAACGAAGCACGAGGATGCACTCTTGATTCCAGGTTTTGTCTTAATAATCGTAAACGATGCGAGCAATACGTTGCCGGTCGTGTTCTCGGCACCCGCCACCATGGCATGTGCATCTTGCTTGCGCACCATCATGGCTCCCCAGCGCAGCACGCTGGCGATGCCTTCATAGGCCTCTTGTTCGGTCATTCCCTTATGCTTGCGCAATTGATAATATTCGTCGGCATACGCCTGGCGTAACGGAGATTGTTCGGGATCGATGACTTGGATGCCGGCAAGAGAAATATTGTGCTGTGCGGCAACAGCGGCAACAGCATCGACTTTGCCGAGCAGAGTGACGTGCGAGGCTAGGTGCTGGTCGACGATCAGACGCGCGGCGGCGACAGTCCTCGGTTCGGTTCCTTCGGGAAGCACAAGGGCTTTTTGCAGCGCTTTGGCTTTGGCTTTCATGGTTTCTGCAAATGTCATGGTTGACTCCTATAAAAAATTCGGTAAGGTTTCCCTTCAGTACAGAATAACACAACCGTAAAAAACCTAAAAGCACTGGTAGGCTAATCTACGATTGAGATGAAGCAGATAAATATGATAGGATGCGCCCATGAATATCGGCGTATATGGAATGGGCAGGTTCGGAGCCTTCTGGGCCCGGCACTTAGAAGCTCTCGGCGAGGTGTATGCCTACAATCGCAGCGGAGGCAGGCAATATCCCGACGGCGTACGGCATGCAACACTGGAAGAACTCGTCGCATGCGACGTTATCGTGTTATGTGTCGCAATATCGGCATTTAAGGATGTAGTGGGCACATTAGCCTCCGTCGTGCGCCCCGGTACACTGGTAATGGATACCTGTTCGGTTAAGAAATACCCGGCTACGGTGATGGAATCGCTTTTACCTGCCTCAGTCTCGATTATTGCCACCCATCCCATGTTCGGCCCCGATTCTGGCAAAGACGGAATTGCAGGTCTGCCGATGGTGTATTGTCCGATTCGATGTGACGAAGCACTCAGCGCAAGCTGGAAGGCGAAATTTGAATCGATGCAGTTGAACGTGCTGGAGATGGATTGCGACAGACACGACAAGGAAGCTGCCTATTCACAGGGCGTGACGCACTTTGTCGGGCGGGTGTTGGACGAACTACAACTGAATCCGACAGAATTATCAACGCTTGGTTATAAGAATCTTATGTCGATCGTGGAACAGACTTGTAACGACCCGATTCAGCTCTTTTACGATCTGCAGCGATTCAATCCATACGCACATGCGATGCATACCGAGCTCAAGCGTGCTTTGGACGCAGTCATCTCTGCTCTGGACCAGCAAGATTCTAGTGGGTGGAAGCGTTCATGACCATAGTCGTCTATACACTTGGATGTAAGCTGAATCAGTGTGAAAGTGAAGCTGTCGCTGCTGCGTTTGTCCAGGAAGGATTTACCGTGGGCAACAGTTCCGACACAGCAGATCTGTATATCGTAAATACATGTACGGTTACAAGCAAAGCCGAGCAAAAAGCTCGGCGTATGATTAGGAAGTTTGCAACCGAGAGCCAGCACCCTGTTGTCATCGTAACAGGTTGTTATGCTCAGCTGGAACGCGAAGCATTAGAGCGATTGTCCGATCGGGTAGTGGTACTTTCGCTCGACCGTAAAAGTTCGCTGCTGCGTCTGCCTGCATTCATGGCACGGCATGCAATCAATCTGGCCAATCCATTTGAGGCAATTCGCTCCTTCGTCATCGAGAGCGAGCATGAAGACTCTCGAAATGTGTTTGATTACGATGCAGTAACATTTTCTTACCATAGCAGAGCATTTTTAAAGATTCAGGACGGATGTGACAATGCGTGTGCCTATTGTCGTGTAACGATTGCGCGTGGCGATGCGGTGAGCCTTGATATCGATGAAGTCATTGAAAGGGCTTTATCTATTGAACGCCGCGGTTATAAGGAGATCGTTCTGACCGGAGTCAACATTACCGCATACTCGAGTAACGGCCATTCTCTGGGCTTGTTGGTAAGTCGGTTGTTAAAGGTACTCGGTAGTGAAATGCGCATCCGGTTATCATCGCTCGAACCGGATCGTCTCGATGACGAATTGATTGGAGTTTTAGCCGACTACCGGATTCAACCACACTTCCATATACCGGTACAGTCTGCTTCCGATATCGTATTGGCTCGCTGCCGAAGACATTACGACGAACAACGATTGCGAACATCGATCGAAGCGTTGCGTCATATAAAAGGCGACCCGTTTATTGCCGCAGACATCATCACCGGACTACCCGGGGAGACGGAGGCCGAATTTGAAAAAACGGTTGCCTTTGTAAAGGACCTCAATGTATCTCAGCTTCATGTGTTTCCCTTTTCTCCGCGGCCGCTGACCGAGTTGTTCGACGCACACGACAGAGTGCCCGAATCAATTCGCGATCAACGCGCACAAATATTACGTTCGTTATCCTCGATGCAGTTACAGCGCTATATAGAAAGGCAGATAGGTACAAAGGTTGAGGTAATGCTGGAACAACCGCATGATTCGGTTTGGAGCGGGCTGACTGGCAACTATCTGAAGGTCAGGTGTCTAGATCTTCCCGGCAATGCGTCAAGCGGAATGCGTTTTACCGCCATATTGGAATATGATGCCGAACGCAAGTTGCCGTTTGTGAGATATCAATCTCGGCTTGCACACACCGCATGGTAATAGTATGCTGAAAGCGACGGAGGCATTATGGGCCGCAATATCGAGATTAATCCGATACGGTTGGAACTGCGCTATAAATTAGAGGAAGATTTCGCACAGGCGGTGTGTGCAGGAAATCGCAAGCGTGTAAACGAACTGCTCGAATATCGGCAAAGGATTTTCCCCGATCCCGATTGCAGCCTTTCCGATTCCGCCAGCGATAAATTGCGTTTGTGTAAAAACCGGCTGCAGTCGTTCGAAACAGTATGCCGTCTTGCAGCAAGACAGGCGAAAGTGCCCGTCTTGGCACTGTATACCTTGTCGCAAAAGCATCAGACGATGATTGAGGAAGCGACATCGGTACAATATCTGTATGACAAGCTCTTCGAGCAGATCGTATGTGCTTACACGGATCTGGTGCTTTCTTTATCAATTTCGGCATATACTCCGTTGATTCAGCAGCTTGTCGTATATATCTGCAGCCATATCGGAGATGAGTTGTCTCTGGATATCCTTGGTGCCGTACATCATGTAAATCAGGCACACCTGTCTAGACAGTTCAAACGAGAAACCGGTATGACGATAAACCACTATATAAATATGCAGCGTATCGCTCTGGCAAAAATGTATCTCGAGCATGGAAAGGCAGAGCTTGGTGCTATTTCCGAGATGCTCGGATTCCAGTCGACAGATTATTTTTCTAAAGTCTTCAAGCGGGAGACGGGCGTTACTCCGACGAAGTATATGAAATCGGTGCGAATGCGTAGGTGTGTCGACTAATCATTAGGTAATTACAGGCGGACAATCTTTTGGTTTCTGTGCCGGTTTAAGCTGGCGAAGTATTATTTTCGGTTCTTCCAGCTGGACCAGCGTATTTGCAGGAACGCTCTCCTTGATCCATACGCTTGAACCGATAATAGTATTTTCCCCGATGGTGATGTCCCCTAGAAGAGTAGCATTTGCGTAGACGGTAACCCGATCCTCAAGAGTTGGATGGCGCTTTGAGCCGCGGACCAAGGAGCCGCACGCGTCTTTTGGAAAGCTGAGCGCCCCTAGGGTTACGCCCTGATACAGCTTGACCTGATTGCCGATAACTGTCGTTTCTCCAATGACGACACCGGTACCATGGTCGATGAATAGGCAACGGCCGATTTTGGCACCGGGATGGATGTCGATTCCAGTCTGCTTATGTACCGTCTCGCTCAGCATTCTGGGAATCAATGGCACTTTTTGATCATAGAGGAAGTGTGCGATGCGATGGATGGTCAATGCCTTCACCCCTGGATAACAAATGATGGTTTCTCGAATTGACGTAGCTGCAGGGTCTCCATCGAAGGCAGCTTTTGCGTCTTCCTTCATCATTGCCCGTAGCGTCGGCAGTGCGTCGAGCAGCCTTACAATCGTTTCAGAGGTCATCTTGCGATACGGATATTCCTTTCCGTCGGGAAGCTGTAACGGATTTGCATGATACCAGGCTAAAAATATCTGATTCTCAAGGCGGACTGCGACCTTTTTCATCGACAGCCGTACGGTTTCGCGAATAGCCTCATCGTCGAAGACTAATGCTCCGCTACGGCCCGGGAATAACAGCTCCATGATATCTTCCACAATCTGTTCGACGATTTCCATCGACGGGGTTGCCCTGAATCCAAGAAAGCTTACCTGGCTGTAGCGATCGAAACTTTTGATATATGCATCGATAAACGGCTCTACCTGTATGTCAGAAGCTGTCATTGTTTTGAATTTCCTTCCTATTATCGACACAGTATACTGAAGCAGGTGGTTTGGACAAGACTCTTGAAGCTTGTACACTCTTTCCGTATAGTAGCAAATGCATCAATGATGCATTGGAGAATGCCCATGCTTGAGAAGATCCGGTCACGTTGGAAACTTCTGGTCGAACGTGAATTAGTCGCGTATGCAAAAGAACAAGGAATTTCGACCAAGGAAGTCGAATCAGCATCGCTTGTCGTTCAGAGCCCTCCGAAGAGCGAACTGGGAGATATCGCCTTCCCGTTTTTTTCTTATGCGAAATCATTCAGAATCGCACCTCCGGTACTGGTACAGCACATCAGGATACGCATGGAAAAGCGAGACGATCTTCCCAACGGCATGTTGCTTGCGGCAGGACCGTATCTCAATGTTAAAATCGATATGGCCGCCCTTGCAGAAGCAACAGCAGCCGCCGTTGAAAACCACAAAGAACGCTATGGCCATAACGATTCGCTCGCGCACAAGCGGATAATGGTAGAATTTTCGTGTCCCAATACCAACAAACCGCTACATCTCGGACATTTGCGCAACGATGCAATCGGGCAAAGCGTTGCAGCCATTCTGAAAGCCAACGGAGCGGATGTGCGCAAGGTCAATTTGATTAATAATCGCGGTGTCCATATCTGTAAGTCGATGCTGGCGTATCAAAAGTTCTCACAAGGGGAGACACCACAAAGCAGCGGACTTAAAGGCGACCATCTAGTTGGTACCTATTACGTACGCTTTGCCCAATGGGAAAAGGAAGATCCCTCTGCACTCGATCAAGCCCAGGCGATGCTGAAGGCATGGGAACAAGGAGATGAACACATCATCGAGCTGTGGAACAAAATGAATACCTGGACCATCGAAGGCATCGAGGAAACATATAAGAAAACAGGTATAACGTTCGATCAATATTATTACGAGAGCGATACCTATAAGCTCGGTAAGGACAAGGTACTTGCGGGACTTGATAAAGGAGTTTTTTATCGTCAAGAGGACGGCAGCATATGGATAGACCTCGCCGAAATCGCCTTAGATAAGAAAGTTTTATTGCGAAAGGACGGAACATCGCTTTACCTGACTCAGGATATCGGAACGGCGATTGCACGACACGAAGACTGGCCGTTCGACTCGCTTATCTATGTCGTTGCCAACGAACAGTCCTATCACTTTAAAGTGCTGTTCTACGTATTACAAAAATTGGGTTACGAGTGGGCTTCTGACTTACATCATCTTTCATATGGTATGGTAAATCTACCAGAAGGTAAGATGAAATCCCGTGAAGGCACCGTCGTCGATGCCGATGACTTGATTGACGAGCTTTCTGAAATGGCGCTTGCCGAGATAAAGGCAAAAGAACGCGAAGAAGAAGTAGGCGATGCACAAAAGACAAGCAGTGCTATCGCTCTGGGAGCGTTACATTACTATCTATTGCAGGTTAATCCATTAAAAGACATGATTTTCAATCCGGCCGATTCGCTTTCGTTCACTGGTAATACAGGTCCGTATCTGCAATATATGGGGGCGCGAATTTGCAGTATGCTGCGAAAATATCGTGAAGCTGGAGCAATCGTTGACCATATCAATTTCGATGGTTCGTTGCTGGTTCTGGAAGAAGAACGTGCACTGGTCAAACTCATTGCCCGCTTCGGTGAGACCGTTGAAAAGGCCGCCGCCGAACTTGATCCGTCTGTGATTGCCTCGTATCTCTATGAATTATCACGATTATTCTCAAAGTATTATCACGATCATCCCGTACTGAAGGCCCCCGAGCCATCACTGATAAAGGCGCGTCTTACGCTCTCGGCGATGGTTCTTCAGGTATTACGCAATGCATTTTCTCTGATTGGAATTCCTTTCCTGGAGACGATGTGATATTCTGTTTTGTCCGAAGGTGGGGTATTGCCAATATCTAGTCGTTATGATATAAGATACCCTGCATATTTCAATAAGGATGTGATGAACATGTACGCACTGGTAGAAATTCTCGGAAAGCAGTACAAGGCTCAGGAAGGGGCTATGCTGCTCGTCGACAAAATCGACATGGAACCCGGCAAAGAGCTGGAATTTGATACAGTGGTCGCTATTGCCGACGGGGAGAATTCCGTTTTTGGCAAACCCTATGTCGAAGGGGCTAAAGTGGTTGCGACTCTCGGCGAAATCGTCAAGGGCGAGAAAATAAAGGTCTTCAAGTATCACCGGCGCAAGGGATACAAGCGGACCCAGGGACACCGTCAGAAGTATTCGGTGCTCACCGTAACAGCGATTAAAGCGTAAGGAGAATCCACGATGGCTCATAAGAAAGGTGGCGGAAGCTCAAGAAACGGACGCGATTCCAATGCTCAGAGACTTGGTGTAAAGCGTTTTGGCGGTCAGCTGGTACAAGCTGGCGAAATCATCGTGCGGCAGCACGGAACCAAATTCCATCCTGGCGAAAACGTCGGTTGTGGCAGAGACTACACCCTGTTCGCCAAGGTAGCGGGGTCGGTGGAGTTCCACAAGCGGAACAACCGCCAGTATATCCGCATTATCGCCGGTTAGCGCCTCTAGCGCTCCCGGCCTACGCCAGGAGACTGAATGTTTGGCTTTTCAGACGAGACTTATATAGACGTTGCCTCCGGAAACGGGGGCAACGGTTGTGTTTCCTTCCGAAGGGAGAAATATATTCCCAAAGGCGGTCCCGACGGAGGTGACGGCGGACGCGGCGGTGACGTCGTCTTTGTCGTACGCGAAAACCTCCGTACCCTCGGACACCTGAAAATGATACGAATGTTCAACGCCGAACACGGTCAGAACGGATTGGGAGCCCGGCGCTACGGTAAAAACGGAAAAGACATCGAAATTCACGTTCCTCCAGGCACTATTATTAAAGATGCCCAGACAGGTGAGATTTTAAAAGATCTTACCGGAGAGACTCGGTGGGTGTTTTTAACAGGCGGCCGTGGAGGCCTGGGCAACTGGCATTTTAGAACATCTGTCAGACAGGCTCCAAAATTCGCACAACCTGGCGAGCCGGGCGTGGCGATGAGAATCGGAGTCGAATTGTCGATTATCGCGGATATCGGATTTGTCGGATTCCCGAATGCCGGCAAATCATCATTGCTCAACAATCTTACCAATGCTCGTACGAAAGTGGCCGGTTATCCATTTACGACGCGGATTCCACAACTTGGCGTGTACCGGCAGGGAGACCTCGATATTATTCTTGCCGACATTCCCGGAATCATCGAAGGAGCCAGTAAAGGAGCCGGTATGGGCTTTAAATTCCTCAAGCACATATCGCGCACAGCCGGTCTTGCGTTCCTTATTGATCTCAGCGATGCCAGTTATGAAACAGCCTACGAGACTCTTTGCGGCGAGTTAAGATCCTACGCTCCGGAACTTCTGGAAAAACCCCGCATTGTTATCGGAACAAAAATCGACGAGCCTGAAGGCCCCGAACATTATGCGAAGTTGCAATCAATGCTACCAGAAATATCTGTTCTGGGTCTTTCGAACATCACCGGTGAAGGACTTGAAGAGGTGAAACATGCCTTTGTCAATCTCGTAACGATGGCGAAAAGGACGGGTAGGCAGCAGGAATTTTCACCGCCACCCGCTATCGCGCCTGCGGAGGAGACATGAACACAGCCGTATTGGGCGGAACATTCGATCCCGTACATAACGGACATCTGTTTTTACTGCATCAGGTTTTAACAAAAACCGATTATCGACGGGTTATTATCGTTCCGACTCATATTCCTCCTCACAAGGCCTATATACGCCACGTATCCGACGAAGACCGGCTTGCCATGCTTACGCTAGCGGTGGTTTCATTTCGAACGATGCACCCCGAACTGAACAATACCGAAATCATCATCGACGATTGTGAGATTCGCCGTAAAGGATTCTCTTATATGTTCGATACGGTACATGATGTGTATCGTCGTTATGCAATCAGGGAAAAGCTTGCAGTCGTTATCGGAGATGATTTGTTAAGCGGTCTATCCACCTGGTATCGGTTTGACGAACTGCGAGCACTTGTGAGGTTTTTAGTCTTCAGACGTGAACAGGAAAAGCCCGATGCACAACGGCCCGATCTGGATATTGCGTATATTTCCAATGATGTGCTACGCGTGTCGTCGACAGACATACGCGAAAGTGCAGCGATGCAGAACTTTTCAAAACTTTCTTCCGTTCTGCCGCAAAGTGTCCTAGACTATATCAGGAATCATGGACTTTACCGTAATTGAACAACAAATCGTTCAAGCAGTCTCAGCCAAACGACTACGGCATTGCACCGCAACTGCCTTAGTCGCCCGTTCGCTTGCCGAACGTTTTCCCAATCGCGCCGTTGATACTGACGAAGCCTATCTGGTAGGGCTCTGGCACGATATCGCTAGAGAATGGACTGACGATGCATTGTATGCCTTTTGCATCGACCATACTATCGAAATGGAACAGGAAGAGGCCGCTTGTCCGATGCTGCTGCACGGTGCGGTTGCAGGTCGTCTGCTCATGAGCATGCTGCCAGGGGTCAGACAAACCCTACAAGTTGCGATACGCTGGCATACGCTGGGCTCTGTTTTCATGGGAGCATTGGGGGCGGTTCTCTTTATTGCCGATTATATCGAACCGAACAGAAGATACATAGATGATCAAAAGCGCGAGTATATTCTTGGTAAGCCTACGCTGGAAGCGATGTGTCTGGCGGTAATAGAAATGACCGAGGAATATTTTTTGCATTGTCACCAGCGCAAGCTTGCCCACACTACTGCTCGACTACAAACGTACCTTCAACAGGGTTTTGAATTATGAAAGTGATCACAACTTTTTTGATTGCGATACTTTTACTAACGTTGGTTTCGTGTGCGTTTGAAAGAGAACCGGATGTCTGGTATCTCGTTACGAACGAGCGCGCCTATCTTTGTGCACTTCCCGTGAAGAGTTCGGTATTGCTTGTCGCGGCATTACATTTGGATACTCTCGCTCTGTAC
This sequence comes from Spirochaetales bacterium, assembly GCA_012729295.1. GTDB lineage: Bacteria > Spirochaetota > Spirochaetia > Sphaerochaetales > Sphaerochaetaceae > JAAYDK01. The sequence continues at coordinate 14,983 of JAAYDK010000075.1, forward strand.
CGTACCGATTTACAACGGAGAGGTATCGTTTCCGATGACTTGGGGGCTTTACAGGATTTGTTCGGATTAAGAGGCCAGCATTATATGCGCGGCACTTCAGATGTGTGGAATACCTTGTTTTCTATTCTGGATCGTATGTCTCAAAACCCACCGAATCCCCAACAGAGATGGAATACGTTGGTAGCCAACGCAAAGACCTTGAGCAAAACGCTTGATGTCGATACACTACAACAGCTTGCAGGACCACGAACGGATTCTGAAGATATACAAGAGGCACTAAGGTTGCTGGCGAAGCGAGTTGTGCAAGTCAGATATTTTGATGCTTCGCTTTTTATCGATCCAAAAGCCGATTCGGTAAGGATGAAAATGCATGTGTCGGCGTGGACCGAAGCAGCCATGAAGGCTGTAATGAACAGAACAACAGAGGAGTAGCGGGAATGCTTGATGACCAGACGAGACGCGATGCGATTGCAATAGCGAGATTTATTACCGATCATAAGGGTGTCGATACAGTTGCATTGGATATTTCACAAACATGCGGATGGGCTGAGTGCTTCATTATCGCCACGGTCAACAGCATGGGCCATCTGAGGGGTATCACCAAAGAGTTGTGGGGATTCCTTGCCGATATGAATATCGAAGTAATCAACCGTCGTAAAAATATCGCCGGCGACGGCTGGGAGTTGATAGACTGTTCCTCGATTCTCATCCACCTGATGAGTGCCGAAATGCGTTCCTTCTATACTCTGGAAAAACTATGGCATCAGGGAGTACCGATTGCGCTAGAAGCGTAGCGCAACCGACATCAACCCGTAATCTAACTATCACTCAATAGTGTTTCGTCGTGATCGAATTCCTTATTTCTGACCTGTTTGAACATCTCTACCAGCCGGGAAACCGTCAATTCTTTCTTTTGTTCCAATGTCAGATCAAGGATGATATGTCCTTCGTCCATCATCAACAGACGATTGCCAAAACCGATGGCATGCTGCATGTTATGGGTGACCATGAGTGCGGTCAAGTCGTACCGTTTGATAAACTGCATGGTCAAATCCATGACAATCTGCGCGTTACGCGGATCTAATGCAGCGGTATGCTCGTCGAGCAGCAACAGCCGGGGCTTGCTCAGTACGGTCATCAATAGCGTCAGTGCCTGACGCTGCCCGCCAGAGAGAAGTCCCACATTATCTTTCAGTCGATTTTCCAATCCCATGGAGAGCTGTTTCAGTTCTTCGGCGAAGAATTCGCGTATTTCGCTGTTTAGACTGATACGCAACCCCTTCATTCCTTTCTTGTAGGCAGTGACGAGATTATCTTCGATAGACATCTTTGCCGCCGTGCCCTTCGTCGGATCCTGAAAGATTCTGCCTATGGTGAACGCACGCTTGTACTCGGCTTTGTTGGTAACATCCTTTCCGTCGAGTGTTAAAGAGCCGCCCGTGACGGGAAAGGTTCCTGCAATAAGATTGAATAGGGTACTCTTGCCTGAACCGTTGCTTCCCACTACCGTGATGATATCATGTTCGTGTACCGATAGATTTATGTCTTCCAGTGCAGTTTTTTCGTTTACGGTTCCCGGGTAGAAGACTTTCGATACTTGTTCAATTTTGAGCATCGTCGCCTCCCTTGCCGGCAAGCGCATCTCGGCGCGCCTTATTGCGTTTCAAAGCCTTTTTACGAGCGTCTGCCGTAGAAGCGGCATTCCTTGTCTGGGCAATGATGAGAGAGACGATAACCATAATACCCGTAAGAAGTTTCAGATCACTTGGAGTGAGATTGATGTAGTAGCCGTAATATCGGCCCAGGAACATGAGTCCTTTGTAAATAATGGCTCCAAACACGACTCGCAGGGTGATGAACGTGATGCGGTTGCTGTCGAAGAGAAATTCTCCGATCATGATTGCCGCCAAGCCTTGTACCACCATACCTTGACCAAGATTTGCATCTGCAAACCCCTGGTATTGGGCTAATAATCCTCCCGAGAGCGCAATTAACGCGTTCGAAAGCCCTATACCAATTAATTTCAGGACTTTTGGATTCATACCGAGCGTGATGACCATTTGCTCGTTACTACCCATCGCTCCGATGGCAATTCCCAAATCGGTCCTGAAAAAGATATCGATAATCGTCTTGACTACGAATACGATTACCAAGGTCCCGATCAGCAAAGCCCACGCAGACGGAATACCCCCTAATAGCTTGGGGATTTTTTGAAACAGAGTTTCGACCTTTAGTAAAGGGACATTCGCACGACCGCCCAATATCCTGATATTGATCGAATAGAGCATCGTCATCGTCAATATACCGGCGAGCAGGCCGGGTACTTTCAATTCGTTATGAATCGTAGCGGTAATCAGTCCTGCAATGGCACCTGATACAAATGCGAGTACCAAGGCACCGACAAGACCGACTCCGCTGACGATAGCCATTGTCGCGACGGCGGCTCCCGTTGCAAAGGAGCCGTCGCACGTCAGATCTGCAAAATCAAGAATACGATAGGAGATCAATACTCCTAAAACCATGATGGAAAAGATAAGCCCATCAACAAAAATTCCTTCAAGCATCTAGTAGCCTACTTTACGATTTTTTTGCCACCTTCAATGGTAACAGCTGCTGTTTCAAGTAAATCTGTGGGAATGGTGACACCGAGTTTCTTTGCAGAGTCGAGATTGAACCACAGTTCGAAATCCAGCGGATCGGTGAGGAATACCGTACCGATATCGCCGGGAGCCTTCTTATCGAAAAGGATTTCCTTCACGACTCTTCCTGTCTCAAGGCCGATTTTGTAGTAATTAAAACCCCAGGCAACCAAAAAGTCGATGCCTTCGACAGACGAAGGATCGGCAGACATCAAGGCAACACCGTTAGTTGCGCAGACATCGGCTACCGAAGCCAATGCGCTGATGACCGTGTTGTCGGTCGCGATATACATCGCATCGATTCTCTTGACGATCGATTGGGTAGCCTGTTTGACTTCGGCAGTATTCGAAACGGCAGCAGTAACAAACTCAACGCCGAATTTTTTACATGCCGCAGCAGCCTGTTCCATCAGGATCACTCCGTTAGCTTCACCGCTTGCGTACACGTTACCGATTGATTTTGCACCAGTCAGTCTAATAAGCAATTCGATTTGCGATTCGACTGGGTTCATATCCGAAACACCGGCTACATTACCTCCGTGCGGTATGGTATAAGAGGGGACAAGTCCTGCATCCACAGGATCGGTGATAGCGGTAAATACTACCGGTACATCACTAAATGTATTAACTAGAGCTTGAGCCACCGGAGTACCGATTCCTACGGAAAGCTGAACACGATCGAGTTTGAACTTTTGTGCAATAGAATTCGCTGTAGAAATATCTCCATTTGCGTTCTGGAAATCAAATCTAACTGTAACGTTTTGCGAAGCCAGATAATCCTGTATCCCCTGTTCTACCGCATCCAAGGCCGGATGGGTTATGATTTTCGATATTCCGACCAGTGGGATAGCCGAATCGGTAACTCCCTGGGCACCAAGAGACGTGATAGCTAAACCGGTAATCAGCGCGAAAACAAGCAGCAGACGGGTGATTTTCATTGGATTTTCCTCCTATAACGCGTTTGGGTCACTATAATCTGTTTAAAATGTTTTGTAAAGCATGTATATGCACTTGATTGCATAAAAATACAATTAATATACAAGATGTAAAGCACTTTACTGTATAATCTTAAAGCCATCCTTTATAAGGACTGCTGCACTTTGCAGATACGATTCGCCGATTGTGATGCCTAATTTTTTCGCGACATCGAGGTTTAGCCATAACTCGAAATCCTTAACATCCGTTGTAAATATGGTCCCTAGTTGCCCTGCAGTCTTTTTCCCTGTGAGTACCTGATACGCTGCTTCACCAGTCTTTCTACCGTGTTTATAATAGTCGAAGCCCCAGACCATAAAGAATTCTAGGCCTTCGGCACTGGTCGGATCGGCGGTGAAGTATGGGATCTCGTACTGAGAACAGACTTCGCTCAGAGATGCGATTGCAGAGACGACCGTGTTGTCGGTTCCGATGTACAATCCGTCGATGCGATTTGCTATCGAAAGGATTGCTGACTTTACTTCAGCCGAATTAGATACTCCCGCTTCCACAAATCCGAGGTTCAGCTTTTTGCAGGCTTCAGAAACCATATCCCGCAGTTGAACACCGTTGGCTTCCCCGCTGGTAAAGACGATGCCAATTGTCTTGGCTCCTGTAATTTCTGCAAATACCCGGACCTGGTCCTCTACAGGGTTCTTATCGGAAACACCTCCGACATTCCCGTCGTTCGGCCCATAGGTCGGTACCAGTCCCGATTCCAGCGGATCGGTGATGCCACCGAACACAATCGGTGTCTCTTTAAATACATTCGCTAAGGCTTGTGTAGTCGGAGTGGCGATGCCAATGAGCAAATCTACCTTGTCGGCTTTGAATTTCTGTGCAATCTGGGCTGCAGTAGAAATATCCCCATTTGCACTTTGGACATCATACACCGCGTCGATGCCTGCTTCTTCAAGATAATCTCGTGCCCCTTTTTCAATTGCGTCGAGGGCAGGGTGGGTGATGATCTTCGAAATACCGATGAGAATTTGATCATCTGCCGGCTTTTCCTGCATCGCTTGAGCAAAAAGAGCTAGGCTGCATACTATGAGCGCTATTACCATTATCGTTATTCGTTTCATTTCATACCTCCACCAATGCATGGTGAGGCGACTATACTACACTGTTATGTTTCTGTAAATAGAAACACGAAAAAAATTAGAGATATTTTTTATCAAGATACGAAAAGCCGGGCTTTACCCGGCTTTAAGTTATATTATAATAAAGAAATAATTATTTATGTACTTAGAACTCGTACGGCTCTTCTTCTTCGATTGGCTCGTCTTCAAGTTCTATTTCGTCGTCATCCTCGATAATTTCAGTCTCTTCGTCGTCGAGAAAAAAACCTTCCATATCGTCTGAATCGTCTTCATCGTCGTCGAAATCGTCGTATTCGTCATCATCGGTGAGTTCGCTGGGATCGAAATCTTCATCGATTTCGTACTCAAGGTCGTCTTCGGATTCCTCATCGAAGTATCTGTCTTCCCACTCGTCTTCATCACGGTACTTCATGTTAGTCTCCCCCCTATCCATGCGGTTCGGATAATTGTACAGTAGGTCAACTGTACCGTTCTGTCAATCTGATTTATTACAGATTTTAGTATCCTAAACAGTACAAAGATGAATTTGGTTACTATCTGTTGCGCTGTTGTATCGATATTGTTATATTGAGTCAGTATGAATCGGGGGGCTCATGAGACATTCAATAGTAGTGGTTGTTCCGATGGGAGATCCTGCGGGTGTTGGTCCCGAGGTTGTTCTTAAGGCTCTGGCTCACGGAGACCTGGTAGGGAAAGCAACAATAATAGTTGTCGGCGACAAGCAGTTGTTCGAAAAAACCGCAATAGACTGTGCTCTTTCGTGCTCATTCGATGCGTATGTCGAACACGATTCGGCCTTGGCCGAGGTCCTCGAACGGCAGATCGATTCGGTGTTCTACCACCTGCCGCTGGTTGATCTCGCTTCATTCTCATACGGTAAGGTCAACGCGATGTGTGGGAATGCTGCTTACCAAGCGATTGTCAAGTCGGTTGATCTGATTCGCAGCGGTTATGCCGATGCTATGGCAACAACGCCGATCAACAAGGAAGCGCTACGGGCAGCAATGATCGCAGCTATCGGACACACGGAAATCCTTGCAGAATTGACCGAAACCGAGGATCCGGTGACGATGTTTCAGACCTTTGGCTTGAAAGTATTTTTCATGACGCGCCATATGTCATTACGCGCTGCCTGCGATGCGGTCACCTACGAAAATGTCCTGCATTTTATAAGGCTCTGCCATCGAATCTCACAAAGTAAAGCATTCGATGCGTCCAAACCGCTGGTAGTCGCGGGTCTTAATCCCCATTGTGGAGAACACGGTCTGTTTGGTGATGAAGAAGTAAAGGCTGTCATTCCTGCTGTCGAACAGGCACGCCGTGAAGGTATCGACGTAGTAGGTCCCGTCGGAGCCGACTCTGTGTTCCACCAGGCAAAAATAGGTACGTATCGTGCGGTTTTGTCGTTGTATCACGATCAAGGCCATATTGCGACGAAAACCCTTGATTTCGAACGTACCGTCTCGGTTACATGGGATTTGCCGTTTTTACGAACATCGGTCGACCATGGAACTGCATTCGATATTGCAGGCAAGGGAATTGCTTCGTCAATCGGAATGACCGAAGCACTTTTGGTCGCGTATCGTCATGTCTATTCGCAAAAAGGGGGTCTTGAATGATACGGTTGGAAGGGCTTTGCAAAAGCTTTACGGTAAAAGGAACCAAAAAGCAGGTTTTGAAAAACATATCGTTCGAATGCCGCGATTCGGAAGTCTTCGGACTGCTCGGTCCTAACGGAGCAGGTAAGACGACCACGTTGAGAACCATTGCCACATTGATTCGACCCGATAGCGGCCGAGTAGAAGTAGACGACTATGATGTGGTCAAACATGGTCGACAAGTAAGAAACCGAATCGGTTTTTTAACCGGCGACATGAAACTCACCGGCCACTTGAGCTGCAGGGATATGCTCGAATATTTCGGTGAACTAAACCATTTGGACAAAGAAACAGTCTCACGACGTATAGCTGAACTTGCCAAACAGATGGAGATGGAAGACTATCTCGATAAGCAGATTGCAAAATTATCAGCGGGTATGGCTCAAAAAACATCCATTGCAGTCAGCATCCTGCACGATCCGCACGTCATCGTCTTTGACGAGCCAACGAGCAACCTCGATGTCATGGCGGTAAAGGTTGTCTCGGATTTTCTACACGAAGCAAAACAAGCCGGCAAATGTATCGTATTGTCGACCCATATATTAAGCGAGGCCGAACGTTTGTGCGACCGTGTCGGCATCATGCACCAGGGAGAACTTTTATGCAGTGGGGTCCCGGCGCAATTATATGAAAAGTATCAGGTGAGTAATCTGGAAGACCTCTTTTTCAGTTTAGTGAATCATAAGGAGGTGTCGGCATGATGCGCGATGCGATGATTATTTTCCGCAAGGAGATCCGCGGATTGCTTAAGGATAGAAGAACGCTCTTTTCTTCACTTATACTGCCGATTCTTATCGTGCCGATTATTTTTCTCGGGATGGGTAGTGTCCTCGGCGGATTACAGAAGGATGCAGAGGAGTCGGTCTATTCAATCAGCATCAAGGGCATAGAGGATCCTCGTTTTGCCACTACCGTTACTCAATTTTTACAGTATAGCGCTGCCGAAGATGACTCTATGGCTGATATGATGGTCATCTTCCCTCCCGGATATCGAAGCGGGGCTAAGGCTTCTGTACAGCTTGTCTATGATTCCAGCAGCCAGAAAAACCAATATGCCGCAAGCCAGCTGACGATGGCTGTCAATGCTTTTGATCAGCAACTCACCGCTGACAAATTGGCTTCGGTAGGTCTGACCACCGACGATCTGAATTCGTTGTCAATCGTCATGGTCGATACGGCACCACAGGAAGCCCGTTCAGGTGGCTCGATGCTGGCGATGCTCATGCCGTACTTCCTTATTATCTTTCTGTTTGCAGGCTCCATGAGTTCTGGGTTGGATGTGACTGCAGGTGAGAAAGAGCGCGGAAGCCTTGCAGCAATTTTGGTCAATCAAGTTTCGAGAACCTCGATAGCGATGGGGAAAATTCTACACGTGATGGTTGTTTCCATCAGTTCGGCACTAGCGACCTTCCTGGGATTGGTTATCGCCTTATCTTTTCCGAACGGGGGGGCGATGTTCGGAGGTGCTGAAATCAGCGCCGGATTATTCTCGATATCATCACTGCTCGCGATTTTACTTGGTTTAGTATCTGCGGCATTGTTTACCGCTACGGTCGTCTCATTGCTCGGATGTCTGGCAAAGACGGTAAAAGAGGCTAATACATACGTCATGCCGCTCTACCTGGTAGTCGTGTTTGTCGGAGTTTCTACGATGTATATGGATCCTTCGAGCAATATTATATTGTTCTTTATTCCATATGTGAATATTATATTTACGATGAAAGAGGCTTTTCTCGGTATCGGGTCTGCTTCACACCTATTGATTGCGACTATCAGTAACCTTGTCTATGCCGCGATTGGAGTCCGCGTAGTTTCTGCTTTGTTTAATTCTGAGAGAATCCTCCAAACCGTTTAAAAGTCTATCCGGGAGGTTGCCCATGGTCCGCCGCAGTACTGTATTGCTCGTCTGTCTCGTTTCGTTAGTATTTTTGACGTTTGGTTGCGCTACCACCGTTTCGGTTCGTCATCTGGTTCCCGCACAAATCGATATGTCCAGCCATCGTGGTATTGCTGTTACCAGTACGGAACCGTATCTGTTCGGTTTTTTCAACCGTCCCGCATCGGTTGTGAAAGATTATACCGGGAAATCGGGTTATAGGATTTCCTCGGGTTTTGGTGCGTTTACCGAGGATTCGGTTGCCAGACACGTAACGAATACGCTTGTCTCTGCATTGGAAGGTACCGATTATTTCCACATTCTTCCTCCAAGCCAAACCGACACGATCGTAAAGGGAAAGAACCTGGGATATTCGACATCAGATTTACTCGTTCGAAACTCAATGGACGCGTTGTTCAGCACATCGATCGAGTATCTGGGAATTGATGAATACATTTATGCAGTGGATAAAAAAGTAACGTTGACTCATGATCCTGTTACCGGAGTTCAACTGCCTACACCGGTAGTGCAGATTGTGCAAGTATATTATCTGAAGCAGAAAGTCACGCTCACGTTCAGGTATGAGATTGCAGACGTGCGTACCGGTAAGATTATCACCAGCCGCTCTCAAAATTCGGAATATGAGCAGTCCATCGATCTAACACAGAAACCGAAAACAGGATATTTCGCTCCATCACTCGAACCCGTCATCAACGATATGCTTGATGAAATCGTGAGACCGCTTGTAAAGAAAATCGCGCCCAGATGGGAGACTACGACGCTGAGTCTCATGTCAAACAAACCGGAACGGCCATCGATAGAGTATGCATGGGAAGAAGTCCGTCGAGGGAACTTGTTCATCGCACTGGAAGCTTTCGAAGAGGAATGGCAGCGAAGCCGTCATATACCGAGCGGGTATAATGCCGCGCTGGTCATGGAAGCAATGGCGCAAACGGTTGAAGATTTACAAAAAGCTATTGATTTAATGCAAAAAGTGTACCAGGCAAGCGGAAATAGCAAGATTTATACTACGCTGCGTACGATGAGGCAGCGCTTGGAAGACCAGCGGCTTGCCGAATCTCAGATTATGGGGACCTCATGGTAGCAAGAGATACAAGTCGTCATCCGCTGCTGATGGTATATACGGGAAATGGAAAAGGTAAGACGAGTGCGGCTCTCGGTCTGCTTCTGCGCTGCTGGGGCCATGGCGGACATTGTGCAGTTGCTCAGTTCATCAAGTCTTCCGACCTGGTTACCGGAGAACGGCTTGCCGCACAGAAGCTTGGTGTGATATGGGAGCAATATGGTGCCGGGTTTACCTGGAACAGTGCCAACGAAAGCGAAAACCGGAGACAGGTGCTGTTGGGATGGGAACAAGTCAAACAATGGATTCTCAGCAACCAATTTGATCTCATCATACTTGATGAATTTACCTATCCGCTTTCTTTGGGGTATCTTGACGTACAAGATACCGTTGCATGGCTAAGGGGACAGCTAGATAATCATACGGTCTCTCATATCGTGATTACTGGTCGCGATGCCCCGGATATTCTGATGAATTCTGCGGATTTGGTCAGTGATGTCGTTGAAGTAAAGCATCATTGGAAAAGCTCCAAAATCGGAGCGCAACAGATGGTTGAATACTAAAACATATCCTCTTTCTTGAGCATGCACCTTTTTTTCTTCATTAAATTGAAGAAACAGGGTATAATCGCCGCATGAGGTTTTTCTGATGGGTTATATTGACGTTCATACACACTTGCTCCCGTTTATAGATGATGGTGTTTCGTCCAAGGAACAATGCGTAGAGGTGTTGCAGGCCTACCAAAAAGCGGGTTTCGACCGAATCATCGCTACACCTCATCTCTATAATCCGTATGTAACGACTAGAACTGCAAACATTCGGGCGATGTACCAATGGGCGTCTCAGGAAGCCAGTCAGCTTGGCATCAAGCTATATTTGGGAAGCGAAGTGTATATCGGTTCGGGCAATGCTACGAATGTGCTGCCGTTTATGGAACGCTTTGTGCTTGTTGAGGTCGACTATTATTCGGAACCGTTGTTTTTATTAAATCAGGTCTATACGCTTCTGAAGCGGGGACTGCACGTAGTGCTGGCCCATGTAGAGCGTTACCGCTGGTTTTCGACAACCAGCCCGACCGCATGTAAGCTCAGGGAACTAGGTGTTCACTTTCAGTGCAATGTAGACGGGGTAGAAAACCATAGTGCTGCGAAATGGCTATCTGCCGGATGGATTGATGTAATTGCGAGCGATAATCACGGTGATTCGCAATTGCCGCCGAGATTGGCGGCATTGCTGCAACGATATCAGGATGTAGCGAATCGGATGAACAATTTGTTTATCTCGTACGATACAATCCAATAGGGGGAACTCTTATGCTGTTGGACTTGACGGTTTCTAATTTCCGTTCAGTACAGTCACCACAGACCATTTCTTTCGAAGCCGTAAAAGATAACCGGTTATCCGAATTAAAAGTGGTGAAAATTTCAGAAAAACTCAAAGTTATCAAAACAAGCGCCATCATCGGACCGAACGGCGCAGGCAAGAGTACGATGGTACGAGCACTTGAGGCACTTAAAGCTATTATAGTGGCTGATTCAGATGTTGAGAATCCGCTACAATTGCTATCAGGAACGTCATTTGCATACTCTGATGAAAAAGGCGGTCCTGCTACGATGGTACTTGATGTCCTGCTCGGGTCAGACGAAACAACCGACCAGCCGATAATCGGTAGATTCACATTTTCTGCTGATCGCGAAAAGATATTTGAAGAGTCCCTCTACCACATCATCGGACGTTCGAAAAAACTGATGTACGAACGAAAGCTGATCGATGGAAATGCAAAGGAACTACAATACAAATATCGCTGGGGCAAGATGTTCAGAGGCGAGAAGAAGCGGATGGTAGGTAAGGTGAGTTGCCGTCAGGTCTATCTCAGCGCGACAGCGAGAAAAGGATCTCTGACGCTTCAGCCATTGTTTCAGTGGTTCAGTGAAACACTGACGATTCTTCCGTTCGGGCTCTCCTCGCAGAGCGAAAAGATGATTGTCGAGCAACTGAACCGTCATCCGGGTTGGAAAAAACAACTCATCGATTTTCTCTGGAGCATCGATATCACCGATATTCGCGACGTACGTACCCAGGAAGATCGTGTGGTGTTTATTCATACCAATGTAAATCAGCACTATGCATCTTACTTTTCGAACGAATCGCTCAGCCTTAGACGTCTTACCTCGATTGCGATGGCGATGTTCGAAAGCTTCATTGCCCAACGCTGCCTGATCATCGACGATTTCGGGATGCTGCTGCATCCGAGAGCGCTTGAACATTTGGTGTCAGTTTTTGAATCGTGTAATGTCGGCAACGGCTCGCAAGTGTTAGCAGTCGATTGCAATCCGTCGCTGTTGAAGGATGGGCTGCTGAGAAGAGACGCCATCTGGTTTGCAGAAAAGAATTCTGAATCGGCAACCGTCTATTTCAGTCTCGCCGACTTTAGATTTTCCAGAGCCAAAGAACGAACGGAACAGCTGTATCTTAACGGTGCCTACGGAGCTCTTCCCATTACCAGTGAGTTCAGCTTTACCGATGTCGAGAAGAAGGAGCAGTGACCATGAAAAGAAAAAAGACCAATCAAGCGCCGAAGAAGGCCATGCTGATTGTTACCTCTACTGAAGCAGAATCACTCTTCTTTTCCCAAATGCGCAAGGATTGCCGTTATACGAATCTTACGGTTCAATACGCCGGGGGTGCTACTGACGTTGATCAGGTAATCGCCGAAGCAGTCAAACAGCGAATCAGCGGAAAATATGATGTCGTATGGGCTGTAATCGGATTCGATGCATTTCCTCTGACCTTTGCCCAGTTGCGTGGTGCGATAGCGAAAGCCGAAGCGAAGAAAGTAAAACTTGCCTGGAACTATCCGTCACTTCCGATTTGGTATCTGCTGCACGTACAAGGGCCCCGATTACCTATCAGCGATACTACGGTCATTGAGAATTCACTAAAAGGGATTTTCCCAAAGTTTACTGCAAGTGCACAATACTTGCTGGACGCAGGCAATTCGCTGCATCTCAAGCTGTTTCCGTTGAAAGCGCAAGCAGCTGTAAACGCCTCAGCCTATAATTCATTAGTCGAGCGGAGGTTCGATGGCTTCGGTGCGACAAATATGGTGAAACTCGTTTCCGAAATCTCGGACGTTTGCGGCCTTGCCGATGTCTCGCATAACCAGAAGCTCATCGGATTGAAAAATTCATGACGATGCTGAATCAGGGGCTGACCATACTGTTATATATGTTCGCTTTTGCCACGGGGTGCATGACGCTCGTGCTCTCCGTGGTATTCCATATCCGCGAATCATA
>JAAYDK010000412.1 GCA_012729295.1 Spirochaetales bacterium
CACCGTATGCAGCAAAGGATGTTCCCGTTGCAAGAAGCAACAGAAAAACCCCCGCAAACAGACGTTTCCAAAGAAAGTTTTTCATACGTTTAGTTTTTTGGTTAATAGATAGTTGATTAAGTTATTGAAATACACTAGCGTCCCGTTAAGATTTGCTGAAACTGAATAAGTTAGATATTTGATAAACTAGAGATTGCGTTTAAATATTAATCGTTAAAAATTTTCTTTGGACACTAGTGATAATCTCCTTTTATAATTATAATGTTTCTCATAGTGGTTTTAAGTAATATGACAAATTAACCGATTAATCAACGGAAATGATGGCAATTCCTTCCCCGGAAATGCAAAAATGTTGTAAAATGATTCCTGGTGAATGAAATTTAAAACTCTGTGACGTAATTTGAAGAATATTTGTAATTCTATACAATATTCTTACTGCAGGCTCTAGTGGATTTATCTTATTTTTGTTTCATTGAATAAATTTATCTTGAAAAAATCCCTTTTTATATTTTTGCTTTGGCTGCCTGTTTCGGTTTATGCTTATTCAAACAACAACGCAACAGGCATTAACGAACAATTATCCCACAGCTCTGTCTTGACTGTTTTACAGGATAGCCGGGGATTGATGTGGTTTGGGACAAAAGACGGATTGAACTGTTTTAACGGATATGACAATATCGTTTACAGGAAAACGTCCGGCGATTCCCTGTCGCTGGGGAATAATTTCGTTCATTCCCTATATGAAATGCCCGGTGCCGGCGAATTGTGGGTAGGGACGGATGACGGAGTTTATATCCATGATTTCAGGGGAGGCGGATTTGTCCGTTTTTCAGTGACCACTCAGGAAGGGATGTTAGTTTCTGGCCCGGTGAAAGATATAGTGGACGGAAAAGACGGCTCTGTCTGGATAATAGCTTACGACACAGGAATTTTCAGGTATTGGCCTCAACAGCGGCGGCTTACCTTATACAGTCCTCCGGATAAAGTCTCCACTACGCATCCTTGGACCATAAGCCTGGACAGCAAGGGAATCTTGTGGGCCGCGACCTTTGACGGAGGCTTTAACAGGTACGATGCCGAGTCGGATTCTTTTGTCTTCACACCCATTCCCGGAACGGGAAAGGACCCGGCGGAACGCAACCCCAGATCGTTCCTTGACGATCCCGCCAATAATTGCATGTGGATAGGGACCATTTCCTACGGACTTGTAAGGTACGACATGACTTCCGGAAAAATGTTCAGATACATGGATTCGGATGCCGGTTGTAAAATTCTGGGGATTAATGACATGGCCAAGTTGAATGACAACGAACTGCTGATAGGAGCGGATAACGGGCTATTCATATTCAATCTGGCCAGTAGGCAGCATGAAAGACTGACCGTGAGCCCCTATAACGCCTACGAAGAATTCAGATCCGTGTATGCCGTCGTGCCTGACCATGAGGGAGGTTTCTGGATAGGGGCCTATTACGATGGCGTGCACTATCTGAGGCCTGGTTTTGAATATATAAGGCATTATGATATTCCCGAGACGGAAGGGGTGGTGGTGTCATGCATAGCGCCGACCGCCGACGACACCGGTGTCTGGCTGGGTATGACGAAAGACGGGGGGCTTTGCCGGTTTAATATCAAGGCGAAGGATTTTATCCCGTATTCCGCCAGGATGGATCACACGAACGTGCGTTCCATTTGTGAGATAGGTAAGGAACTGTGGGTGGGATTCCATTCGGACGGGCTGCTCAGATACAATACGGTCACCGGGACTAAAAAATATTACCGCTCAGGTGAAGACACAACCACCCTGTCGCATCAGGCCATATACAAAATATACCGGGCCAAATCGGGGAATATCTATGTGGGGACTATATTGGGACTGGACCTGTACGTTCCCGAAAAAGACTGTTTCATGCGCATCCCCGAAATCAGAGATACCCGAGTAAACGATATCACGGAAGACCACCTCGGTCTCATGTGGGTGGCCACTTACGAAAACGGCTTATTCCAATATAATCCCACCTTACAGACATGGACCCGTTTTGTAAATTCCCCCGATCCTGGTTCCTTGCCGGTAAACAAACTGATCTGCCTCTATACCGATCGGTATAACAGACTTTTTGTAGGAACAGAGGGTGGAGGTCTTGTCCAATACAATTATGAAACCCGACAATTCATTACCATTGCGGAAGAAGGAAAGTTGCCGAGCAAAATAATAAGTTCCATAGAATCCGATCATGTTGGAAATTTATGGGTGGCCGCCGGAAAGGCATTGTGCCGCATAGATGCACAGACACGGGAATTACGCATCATAGAAGAGGGGGTCAATACGATAGGAAGCCTGTTCACCAATAATGCCAGTTATGCCATGCCCGACGGCACGCTGCTCTTCGGACGCACTGGGGGTTTGTTGGTGATTTATCCCGAAATGTTGAATATTAACCATTGCCCTCCGAAAATCCATATCACGGAAACCGGGAACTCTGCCGGACCGGTTTGGACCGACGAAAAGGGAACCATTGTGCTGGGCCCGGGGAATTCCTCATTCTATGCCGAATTTGTGGCTCTCAGTTATTTGGCTCCCCGTCTCAACAAATATTCCTATTATATGGAAGGTCTGGAAAAGCCCTGGTCTCACACAGTGTATGACAGGAC
>JAAYDK010000076.1 GCA_012729295.1 Spirochaetales bacterium
CCTCTGCTGAACCGAATGTACTGGTAAATGCCTGAAAATAGATGCTCCGCCCGCCTTGTCCATACCGTCTGTCCAGAAAAGCAGATCCATGCCTGATTTGTTCCAGTATGGAAATCTTGCGTCGCTCGATGTCCTGTCTGTTCTCCCCCGTACATCTGGGACTACTCTTGATGGTTTGGTAAAAGTCTATGCCCAAGGAGCGTTCCTTTGACCGCTGGTACGCAGCCACCGAACCTGTCTCGTCGCAATAGGCGCAACCTCCGCTGCCGTCGCTTTTGCGGTTCGGGCAGGCAAACCCTCCGTCGATTCCAATGCGATACACCGGTTCGCCATAGGTGTTTACGAGCGCTGATGCATAGTCGTTCCATCGATCGCTCTTCATATAAACTCCACGAATAATGCAATCGTGCGTGATGTAGAGAATCCTACGCCTACAAGCAGATCGCCGAGTGTGGTGGTCATTCCTGCCGATAACGACAAGCCGGCTTCAAACGGCCTGAGCTTTGTAAACATCGTGCTATTGTCTGCAAGATCTCTTGATATTTGCAGCCGGTCGCGTACCGGTAATGAAGAAGAGCCGGCGCTGGCTGCCAGCTTGACGGAGAATGCCGAACTTCTTCCCCATGGTCTCCAAATCATTCCTGCTCTTGCACACAGCAGTTCGTCAACCAGTACTCCCGGTCCGTAACCAGCCATTCCTTCCGATCCTCCATAGGTAAAATAATGTTCGGACATCGGATAATCGGTACGGCTTACGCCGGCACGGATATCGTAAAACAACGAAAAAGCCTGTTTCATTGGAATGGTCTGACGCAATCTTGCCTCAAGGCGGTACATGCTTGTCGGATCTGAGACAGATAACCACATCATGGATTCTGCACGGAGGCCTTCCAACGGGAAGAATCCGAATCGAGCCGAAGTCCATACCGCTTCAAGTTTTGCCAATGGGAGCACGCTAAAAGATAAATCGGGAGGAACATTCACAACCGTATCCGAATATCCGAACCACATGAAGTCGCTTTCGAATTTAGCAAGAATCGAACCTCTTTTACTAAATCGATATACTCCTGCGATGTTCATCGATACCATATGGTCGACGACCACATCATCCAGCGGGGTCGATCTGATGTTCGCAGGATGCAAGGCCCCGGTACCATATCCGACTGAAATTTTTGCCCCTAGTTCTGATTGGCTCGGGATATCGACGCCGATATTCACATGGAGCGCGTCATCATAGCGCATATTAGCCCAGACATCGACATGATTACCGACATCATTCCAACTAAACGAGGCTGAAGCTGACGGGGCGAATAGTGACCAGCTTGTTTTTTGCGCGGTATTCCATTGTGCTCCAGAAGCTCCGAACGCACCAAAGCCCAACGACGCTGCTTTAGGGGGAAATGTTCTACTCTGAATCTGAAGGTCCCCGATTACCAAAGCGTTTCTTACAGTTCTCGTTTGCGAGAATCCGTAGGTAATCGTTGCAAATTCCCCGTATTCCCTATACTCGTCGAATAATTCGTGAAGCTGCTGCTTGCGCATCGTATCCAACGGTAATCCTTCGAATGCTTTGAAAGGTTTTATATTAAATTCGTATGTAGATTCAAATTCACGTGTAAGGTTTCGGTGGGAGACCTTACCTATCCATACATCCGGCAGCAGGAAATAAGAACCGTACCGTTGGGGATCCTGGATACGCAACGGTCGTCCGTCTTCGATGCGTTTGGCAAGGTTCTTCAAGGATTCGCCTGCTTCCGATGCAGCTTGTGCCCCGCTTTCCATAATCTTTTCGGCGTTGAAGAAATCAAGGATGTCGTAATCTTTCAAATCCGGAGTTATGACGATATCCGCAGCTTCGAGTTGTTCTACGACAGTATTTTTAGTCACGACAGTCAGAATATGTGCGACCATGCCCGTAAGAGAATTTAAATCCTTTTCATCAACATCGTAATCGGATGCGATGACATCGACTGCAATGACGATATCGGCACCCGACTGCTTCGCTACCAGAATGGGAAGGTTGTCTACCAGGCCTCCATCGACGATATAACGGCCGTTTATCGGGTAGGGAGAGAATAGCAGGGGGATGGAGATACTACCTCTGATTGCTTCAACCAACGACCCGGAAGAAAAAATCACTTTCTCTCCCGTTGCGGCATCAGCACCGATTGAACGAAAAGGGATTGCCAGATTGTCGAAATCATCGATACCTGCAACTCTGGACAGTGCATCGTTCAACACTTGTAGTATCTTCTGATCGCCGAGCAAGCCGGCAATCGTACCAAGGCCTTCGTCATCAAATTCCAAGACGAACAGATTGTCTCGATACGCCCTCATAGGTTCGGGTATTGGTTGCGGCCGTTTTATCGGTGCCACGACAAACAAACTCAACATATCGTTTGCAGCAATCAGCCTTCTCATGTCGGCAGGGGAATACCCCGCTGCATAGAGTCCCCCGACTAGCGCACCCATGCTGGTTCCGACCACCATGTCGATCGGAATACCGAGTTCTTCAAGCGCTTCGATGACGGGGATATGTGCGAAACCTCTCGCACCGCCACCCGAGAGGACTAATGCAACTTTAGGTCGTTCGTTCCTCTGCGCAGCGTTAAAACCATAGGTCGAAAGAGAGATTGAGGGGACCGAACCGAGATCCGGTTCTTTAAATTCTACCGAAAATAATAGATTCGAGACGAGTAAAAAACAGCCAAAGATATAAAAGAAGCGGTGTATGCTAGTCATCTCAAGTACCGAGTACGGACCCGATGATCTTTGGATGTCCGTTTACGAATGCCGCACTATCCATCTCGCGCTTCATGGAAGGCTGAAGCCTTGAAACATACAGAATGCCGTCGCCGGTCGCTATTGCTAAGCCCTTATGTTTTACGAAGGCCAATACGGTTCCCGGTTCGGTATTTGTCGGAACGGGTTCGATTCCCGCTTCCGACAGCGATCCGTAGACTGCGGTAACGGACAGACTCGTTTTGTCCCACGTCGTTACGGCTCGGGGCCAGTGCTGCAGTGCACGAATTTTAGCGTGGAGGTGTTTCGCACTGTCAGACCAATTAATCTGTCCGTCCTCCTGTGCTATCATGGGCGCATAGGTAGCGTGTCGACCGTCTTGTACGAGTTCGCGTACGTGACCGTCGAACATTTGTCGTAGAGTCGAAACTACGAGCGGCCCGGCAAATTCCGACACTTTCTCGGAAAGGCTGTCGGTTGTTTCGGTTCCTTCCAACTCGATTTCCTGACAGGCTAGTACGTTACCGCAATCGACTTCACTGCTGATTCGCTGAATAGTAATTCCCGTTTTGTCATCTCCGTTAAGCAATGCATATTGAATCGGAGAGCAGCCCCGATAACGGGGAAGCAAAGACGGATGAATATTGACCGCAGCTAAGGGGAAAAGCGACAGGAACTTTGGACCGAAATAAAATCCGCACGCGAAAGAAACGAGCACGTCGGGCTGCAGCGCACCGATATCATTCCTCGCCTGCGCGAGTAATCTATCATACTGAAATACCGGCAGGCCTAATTCAAGTGCAGCGGTCTTTATCTGCGGACTTTCCAACACGCGTCCTCGCCCTGCCGGACGATCTGGATTTGTAATGACGGCTACTACATGGCATGCCGCGGCCAAGGAACGTAACGCACCGACCGCGATATGTGGGTTTCCGGCAAATACAACCCGAAGCTTTCGGAAGTCCATGGTTATGTTCCCTATTTATGTTTCCGTTTCTTCTGTCGGCGCTGGTACGCTGCGACTAACGCATCACGCTCCTGCTGTTCCATCCGGTCGATGAACAGTACGCCTTCTAGATGATCATATTCGTGCTGGATCGCACGTGCGAGTAATCCTGTTGCTTTAAGCACGAATGATTTCCCCTTTACATCCTGGGCCTGTACCGTGACTTCGGCCGGACGTACGATTTGCGTATACATCGTGGGGATACTAAGACATCCTTCTTCGTAGCTCACGGTGTTCTGGCTTGTTTCAATAATAACCGGATTTACGAATGCAATCCGTTCTTTATCCTTACGTGTATCGATTACGAAAATTCGCTTGGAGACACCAATCTGTGGAGCTGCAAGACCTACACCATCGGCTTCATCCATCGTATCGAACATCGCATCGACCAGAATTGATAATGATTGGTCGAAATCGGTAATTTTCTCTGCTTTCGTGCGAAGCACGTCTTCGCCTAACGTATAGATATCCAACATACTGTTATAGTACCTGTTTCAACCGGTAATCGTCAATGTATGACCTCATAACATTTGCAGCGGATCTACGTCGACTTCCAAGTATACGCCTGAAGGGCAACGAAATGTTTCATGTATCATCGTAACAAGCCAGATGAGGCGCGATGCTTCTTTGCTGCGGATTACTACATGGTAACGCCAATTGCCCGAAATACGTTCCAAAGGACAAGGAGCAGCGCCAAATACTTCTGGTGCATCGGCTGTCGTAGAAGAAATTTGGGCAGCAAGCCGTGAGGCCAGAGACTCCAATTCCTCGGCAGCCTTGCGTGATTTTTCCTTGTTTCGCGAACGGACGGTCAAGTTTACCAGCCTCGTAAACGGCGGAAAGCGTGTTTCGCTTCTCACTAAAAGCTCTTGTTCGTAGAAACTAGCATAATTGCCGTTTGATGCCAGCGCGACTGCAGGATTTTCGGGTCGAAACGTCTGTACCACTACCATCCCATGGTCATTATAGCGCCCCGCCCTGCCGCTCACCTGGACAATCAGCGAAAACGCCCGTTCCTGCGATCTGAAATCGGGAAGATTGAGCGAGCTATCGGCGTTGATGATTCCGACCAGATCGACTAACGGAAAATTCAATCCTTTTGCAACCATTTGGGTTCCTATAAGGATGTCGAGCTTGCCTTCACGAAAATCATCGAGTACACGGGAAAGCGTATCTTTGTCTTGGGCAGAATCGGTATCGAGACGAGCGATTCTCACATTCGGAAAAAGTGTTCTCATCTCCTGTTCGACCATTTCCGTACCGAATCCGGAGTACCCGACATCGACAGAGCGGCAATCGGGACACACCTCTATCGGCTGATGACGATAGCCACAATAATGGCATATCATCTTATGCTGTTCCTTATGATAGGTGAGCGCTACCGAACAATGCGGGCACGTCATCTCGTAACCGCAAGTCTTGCAGTGGAAAAAGTAAGAAAACCCTCTACGATTAAGAAAGAGAATGACCTGACGTTTTCGTTCGATAACTTCTTCAATCTTCCTAATTAGCTTCCGGGAAACGATGCGTTGTTCCTGAAGCATGTTCACGACTTCGATAGCAGGTAGTTTGCCACCGGCAACCCTAAAGGATAAATCGTGTCTCGCGATTTTTTTATCTTTCATCATGTGCCAGGCTTCGAGCGAGGGAGTCGCACTGCCCATCACCAGCAGAGCCTGCTGGTCCGAAGCACGCTTCTGAGCGACCTGGCGCGCATGGTAGCGCGGTGTATTGCCCGCCTTGTATGAATTTTCATGCTCTTCGTCGATTATGATCAGACCAAGACGTTCAAAGGGTGCAAAGACTGCGCTTCTCGCTCCGATAGCCAAATCGACATCACCGCGTTTGATCTTCTTCCATTCGGCAAGCCGCTGTGAAGGAGTAAGCCCCGAATGGAGAATCGCAACACGATTCTTAAACCGATTGGAGACCATTCGAGCAAGCTGGTGGGTCAGTGTTATTTCCGGTACGAGATAGATTACCTGTCGGCCTGTTTCGATGATAGATTCTGCAACCCGTAAAAACACTTCGCTTTTCCCGCTGCCGGTAACCCCGTATACATAATGCATGGCATGACTATCCGATAGAATTTCATTGATTGCAGTGGTTTGGGATTCGGTCAGTCGGTCAGTATCGACTAGCACCTCGTCAATAACAGTATCGAAGGGCGGCATGCCGATTTCACGACGACCACCGGGAATCATGCTCGATAATGCCTCGCCCGGACTACACAGGTAAAACCGGCTCATCCATTGAGCTAACTCGACTTCGTTACTGCCGAACACCGGCTCGCGGTCTATTAATCGTTTGATCGGCTTGAATTCATACGAGGTATCGTCCACTTGTTCGAGAAGTTCTGTGATATAGGCGGTTTTTTCCCGTTTCCCCAATTCTACGACACATCGTAATCCGACTGCCGCATCCATCTTTTCTGGAACAAGATAGGTGAAATGGTGCTTGACCGGTGTATTGACCAATACATGGGCATACATAATCTACCTTGCCTTATGCGGCAGTTCGATATGAAGAAAAGCCGCTAAGCGCTGCATGTCTTCCCAAACCGGTGCCCGAAGAGATGGATTGCGCAATACGGCGCTCGGATGGTACGTCACCAGTAGAGGAACAGAACGATAGCGGAACCACTGTCCTCTCATCGACTGCAGTGTTCCTTCGCGGTTGAGCAACGTATGTGCGGATACTCGTCCGAGGCACAAGATAGTCTCCGGCCTGATTAATTCGATTTGTCGTTCGAGATACGGAAGGCAATGTGCAATTTCGTCCGATTCGGGGTCTCTGTTTCCAGGAGGTCGGCATTTGACGATATTGGCGATGTATGCTCCGTTTGTACGCGATAATTGAATCGATGCAAGCCAGCGGTCGAGATACTGTCCGGCTTTGCCGACAAACGGACGACCAGCGGCATCTTCGTCTGCCCCGGGTCCTTCTCCGACGACCATGACACGCGCGGGAATATTCCCTTCGCCGAATACGACCAGATGTCTGGTTTTTTCCAGTTTGCATAATCGGCACGCTGTCACGAGTTTTTCCAACTGAGCAAGCGATGTGCCGTCTAATTCGTTTTGTCTTTGTTTTGTCGTATCGGGCAGTATGCTGTCGACTACGCTCGAGACATCGGGAGCTTTTGCCCGAACAGCCGAAAAATCGCCTAAAGAACGCCTGAAGTCTTGTTCGATGGTCCAGAGAGTTTCTAATGTCTCACGAAGCACAGTTCGCTGCTTTTCGTCAGATGAGTCAATCATAATCGATCCTATAAAGATATAATCCTTCGGGCCCTGCTGTTCTCCCGGCTTGCAGACGATCGCATGCGTCCAGTATCTGTCTGAACTGCTCTACCGGGATCTCTTTCAA
>JAAYDK010000077.1 GCA_012729295.1 Spirochaetales bacterium
ACTTTGCCTTGCCGGCACTGCTTGCCATACTGATCAGCATGTTTATGCGCAAAAAGGGCTGGATTAAAGACTCGGATATGCGTCTGGCCTAAACTTTATTGCAACGGTTTGCGCTGCGTGGTACGATATCTCAGGCAGATTGCCGTGTGGAGGATACCGGATGAGGGAATCGGGTGAAGACTATCTTGAAGCGATACTGACGCTGGAACATGAACATAAAGCGGTACGCCTCACCGATATTGCCCTGCATCTTGGTGTAACCAAGCCAAGCGTAAACCGAGCGATGAAAGTGCTGCAAGCCGACGGCTACATCCATCAGGAATCATACGGGACGATAGAATTAACACCGAAAGGACGTCTGAAAGCCGCCCAGGTGTTTCGCCGTCATACGGTGCTGACCACGTTTTTAAGCTCCATTTTAGGCGTTGATAGCGAGACTGCCGAAGCAGAAGCCTGCAGGATGGAACACGTACTCAGCTCAGATACGATGGAGCGTCTTTCGGCTTTTGTAGAAAACAGCAAAACTCAACCATGAATCGCAAATATGTTTAATTGCGCCGTCGGTTACTTGGTGTCACACTCTTGGTAGGAATACCAATGGAGGTGGAACTATGAAAAAAGTTCTCTTAACTTTTTTTGTCCTCTGCATGCTGATTGTTCCGTTATTTGCCCAAGGAGTGAAACAAGCTGAAGAACAAATCACGCTACAAGTATGGACACACGAGGATCCAAACCGTACGAGGATCGAGGAACAGTACATTAAGGAGTTTGAAGCAGCAAATCCTAACATAAAAATTGTTCGAACCACGCAAGCTTCTTCAAAAATCATCGAGTTGATTCAGACTGCATTCGCAGCGAACTCAGGCCCCGACATCTTTGATTTATCAATCGACAATGAATACGCCTACATCGTGAATGGACGAGTAGCTCCGGTTAACCCGCAGGCAGCTGGCTTTGCCAATCAGCAAGAGCTAATGGCTGGCTATATGGACGGCATTCTCGACCCGGTTACCGTTGACGGAAAAATCTACGGATTACCGCTCGAACTGACCAACTGGTGTATCTTTATCAACAAAAAGGTCTTCCGTTCGGTAGGATTGGATCCTGAAAAGGATTATCCGAAAACATGGGAAGACATGGTCGCTCTGTCTGAAAAGTTAGTCATTCGCGATGGCGACATCCTTATACGCCGCGGATTTGACTTCCGCTATCCGTATTATCTCATTGCTTTTATCCCCATGGTAGAACAGTTGGGTGGGAAACTGGTGAGTGATGACGGAAAAGAAGCTATCGTTAACGAGCAGGCTTGGTTGAAGTTCCTCAGATTCATGCAAGAATGGGGCCCAAGTGGTAAAAACCTTGGTTCACCGACGTACAAAAATGCCCGCTCGCTGTTCAACAAGGATAACAATGATATTGCTATGGCTACCACCGGCATGTATCAGATTGGAAGAATCAAGGCCGAAAATCCCGAATTCTACGATAGTGGAGAGTGGATGGTCGTCCCGTTCCCGGTCTTTAAGGATGCTGTGAAAGATGTTGCTTCCTGCTACTATGGACACTATTATATGGTAAATGCCCAAAGTAGTCCGGCACAGCAGGAAGCTGCCTGGAAGTATATCGGTTTTGTATTAAGCCATAGTGAGGATTACCTTACAGAATGTGCTCTCATCCAACCGACAAAGGAGTTGATGAATTCGGCAGCGTACAAGGCCGTACCGTACAACGAAGTCTTTACCAAGGATTTCGAACGTGGCCATATCGTATACTACGAAAAGAATAGTGCCGAATTGCAATCGCTTGTGAGAACAGCCGTCGAATCGGTCATGATGTCCGGTGTGACCCCTGAAAAGGCTTTGGCAACACTTAAAGCTGCTGCGCAAGAATTGATCGACGAACAGTAGCATCATTTCAAAGATTGTCAGACCGGTGTTACACTCATCGGTCTGACATTTGTTCAAATGCAGGTGGTCTCATGAAAATAAAAATACGGAAGTCCACATATATCGGTATAGAAAAAATCGAAGCACGCTGGGGATTTTATTTCACCATTCCCGCGATTTTATTTTTCAGTGTGTTTAGCTTCTATCCGATCATCAATGCATTTTATACCAGTTTGTTTGATAAAATGACGCTTTCGCTTGCCAAACCAAAATTCATGGGATTGGGAAACTATATCTACATTTTAAAATCTGCTGATTTTTGGAACTCGATTCGGGCGACTTTCATATTTACCTTGGGTACATTCGTTCCTATTGTCGTTATCAGTCTGCTACTGGCTGTCTTCATCATGATGGTGAGCCGAAAAAAAGTGCGAGGATTCCTTCAGATAGCCTACTATACTCCTGCTGTTATTTCTTCTGTAGTAGCAGCTGCAATCTGGATGTTGATGATGGATCCGAGAGGATTGGCGAACCAATTGCTCAATTTCATCATGAATACGCCGGGTACGGATCATAAGTGGCTGGCAGATGCAACGATGGTGCAATTGTCGACCATGATTATTTACTTTTGGAAGTATATCGGATACTTCGTGGTACTGTTTATCACCGGTCTTGCCTCGATTCCTCCGACGATTTTCGAAGCGGCGGTAATTGACGGTTCCAACCGCTGGAATACGTTCTGGCGTATTACGTTGCCATTGCTCAAACCAACTGTCGTATTGGTATCGATTATGGCGATGTTGCAATGTCTGAAAACATTCAGCACACAATACCTGCTATTCCAAGGCGGAGCTCCGAAAGATCCAATCAATGTCATTACTCTAAATATCTATACCACCGGTATCCGCAACCAGCGAATCGGTAGGGCGAGTGCAATGAGTATCGTATTGTTTTTAATTATGCTGTTGTTTACATGGCTGCAGTTCAGGACTTCCAAGACTGAAGAAGTGGAATATTAAGGGAGGACGGAATGGAACACATGGCAGCATTGCCGAACGAGAAAAAACGTTTCCCCTGGATCGCTATCATACGCTGGCTTGTCTTGGTCATCGTACTTGTCTTTACCTTGATGCCACTTGTCTTCATGATCAGTGCGTCGTTCATGACCAGCCGACAAATCGTCCGCATGCCATTTTCATGGATTCCGAATCCGATTCATCTGGAAAACTATGTAAAGGCGTTTCAGGGAAACGACATGTCGTGGATATTTCCCCGTAATATTTTGAACTCTCTCATCGTTTCGATTACCGTTGCGATTACGACAGTCTTCATTGCCGCGATTACCGGATATGGTCTTGCAAAATTCAGATTTAGAGGGCGGAATTTTGTTTTTATGGCTATCATGGCGACGATGATGATTCCGTTCGAGGCCATCATGATACCGTTGTATATGGTCGCCACCGGTCTTAGACTGCAAGATTCCTATATCGGACTTATCCTTCCGTTTCTCGTCAGTGCATTCGGCGTATTTCAGATGCGCCAATACTTAACGACATTTCCTACCGAATTCCTCGATGCGTCGCGTGTCGACGGATTACACGAATTCTGGATTTTCTGGAGAATCGTCTTTCCAAACTGCACACCGGTTATCGCAACACTCGGAATCCTTTCGTTCCGTGGACAATGGGACAACCTGTTGTGGCCGTTACTCATCACTCAATCTGAGAAAATGAAGACCATTCCGCTGTATATCACGAAATTCTCGGAAGAAAAATTAACGGACGAAGGTGCGATGATGGCAGTAGCAATGATGGCCAGCATCCCCATGTTTGTGCTGTTTGCGGCGCTCTCCAAATACTTCATCGGCGGAGCTGCGGTGTACGAGTCGAGAAAGGGATAGTATGGATTTAAATAGTTTAAAGAAACCTCTAGAGCTGCCGTTGGTGATGTTCGACATGGGGAATGTTGTAGTACGTAACATCTCAACGATAGAGAAAATTGTGAAACATTACCGATTGCCTACAGAAGAACTTTCTGAAGATTTTGAAAAATACCAATTCCCGTTGATGGACGGAGTCCTGTCTGCATCAAACTATTGGAAACATGTCGAACATCGATTTTCCGTTAAGATTGAGGGGGATCCTTTGGCAATGTTTTTCAATCCCGAGTGGAATCCTTTCGTAGTCGACTGCATAGGTAAGCTAAAGGCTAAAGGGAAACGGGTCGTTTGCGCTTCGAATACATATAGTCATCACTGGGAAATTTTACATAGAAACGGATTTTTATCGATATTCGATGCAACATATGCCTCGCACGAACTTGGAGTAACGAAACCAAGCAGGCAATTCTTTGAAAGAATCCTCGAACGGGAGCATCGTAAGCCGTCTGAGGCTTGTTTCGTCGACGATTATCTCGAGAATGTACAGGCAGCAGAACAGTTGGGAATTCGTGCATTTCATTATGCGGATAAAGACGGCGTTGCTGCCGATGAGCGACTTTCTGCGTTTTTCGGATGCTAATTTACCGAATCTTTACACAACCTTTATCGTGAGCTTGTCTTTCTTGTGATACATGTCTTTTGTAGATAATGGAGGGATGAACGACGATGGGTAAACGAAGAAAACCGAGTCAACGGTTACGGCGCCTCGTGCAGCTGTTCTTTTTCATATTGATAGCTGTTATTTCGATTTCACATACATTAGCAGAATCGGGTATTGAAATTCCACTACTGCAGGGTGCC
>JAAYDK010000002.1 GCA_012729295.1 Spirochaetales bacterium
GCCCCCAATGCCATATTTATCGCAGCAATTTCATCTTCTGCTTGTTCGACAACAATACCATATTGACGAGCCTTCCCTGCAAGATAGGCCAATACTGCAGTAGAAGGAGACATCGGATAACTGGCAATGAAGTCGCACCCGCCGGCAATTGCGCCGATACCGATTGAAGCCGAACCGTTGAGAGCAGTTTTCTTCATGACTCGATCATCGGTAGAAATCGAGATATCGATGCCAAGTGTTTTTGAAATCTGCAAACCCATATCAAAGGATTGAAGATTCTTGTTCACGACATCTTCTCCCTTGCTCGAAAACTGGTTTCTGATCATCGTATGGGCGACATCGACCTTACAAGAAAGTAATCCTGCGAGCAATCCTGCAACCAAGTTGTTGGCATAGATTGCCGAACCCAATTCTTTCATCCGCTCTGAAACGGGAATGGGTTTTAATACTGCAGACGTCTGCTCAGACTCAATAAAGGCTTTTTCGCCGACGATGATTGTTTGTGTCGAAATCCGTTTTTCAAGACGTCTCAAACCATTTTTACTGAGTACGATGAGCAAATCGATTCGGTCAATCGGAGCAAACACTTCGTGGTCGGCGACCCTGATCTGTGTCGTATTGTTTCCTCCGCGGACCCGCGACATGAACTCTTTTGAGAGAAACGCGTGATATCCACTTTTTTGCAACATCGCCATGAAAAGCGACTCTATGGTTTTCAGCCCTTGCCCTGCTTCTCCAGAAAGGACTATCGAATACGATGTATCCACGATGGGGACCTCCTGCAACGTGTTGTCCTGGTGCTGAAGCGTTTAACGACTATTCAGCACCTATAGTATGGAACATATACAAATCTATAGGCAATCGAAAAGAGTATCATGTATCGGATGTGACGATTCTCACGATTTTATCAAGCTCGGCTCGCGTCTATGGCGTAGTTGTACCAATATCACTCCGCTTAGAAGAATGAGGGCGCCTATGACCTGTATGAATGTAAGTAATTCTTTCAGAAAGATAGCTCCAAGGAGTAACGCAAAGGCAGTCGGTAAATTACCGTACACCGATACCCGTGTACTCCCGATTTTTACAATCGACTTGTTCCAGGCGACATTCGAGATTAAAAGCCCGATAAATCCCGAATAAAAGATATTCATCCATGCAATCGGATGCACGCTACGTATATCAAGCTGAATTAGGTTTTGCCAATAGATACCGAGATACATCAGTGTAGAAACGAAAATCACCAGACCGGTAACCTGCAACGCAGAATATTTTTTCATATACGGTTTTAAGAATGTCGTATAGATGGCATATCCGAATTCACTCGTGACCATGAACACGATTCCGCGTACCGTAGTTACCGTACCCGTACCGTTATGTTGGGAAAAAGACCCGATGACGGCCAGCCCGATCATCGTGAGTGCGATTCCGACAAACGCAGTCACACTCGGTTTCTCCAAACGAAACACAAGTACCAGAATCACCACGTGGACGGGCAATGTCGCCATGAGGACTGCTCCAATCGGGGCTGAAGTCTCGTTCAATCCGATCGGAAACAATATTTGAAACATTCCCAGTCCGAGTGCTCCGAGTCCGACGATACTGTAAAAGTCGCGTCGAGTGAATTTCACTCTGTTGGGAAGGAAAAAAGCAAAATAAAGCATAAAGGGAGCAGTGAGCACCAATCGAATCGAATTGAACTGCTGGGGACTTACATAACGAAATCCGAGTTTCATCGCGATATTGTTGAAACCCCACGAGAACGCTACGGCGAGTAGCACCATATGCACGCGCAGCTCTTGTTTTTTA
>JAAYDK010000078.1 GCA_012729295.1 Spirochaetales bacterium
ATTTCTTAGAGCACAAGCTCGCCTATTATCGTTAGGAGCAATTGACGTGGAAGTTATCTCAGTTAGCAACATCGCAAAAAAATTTGCCACCGTCGAAGTCCTCAACGACATATCGTTTTCGGTCTCATCGGGCGAAGTAGTATCGATTATCGGACCTTCCGGATCGGGCAAGTCAACGCTGCTGCGATGCATCGCAAATCTGGAAACCGTCGATACAGGCTCGATCATTATCGGGGGCATGCAACTCGTGAAGACCACAGTGTCGGGTAAAGCACAATACGCCGATAAGAAGACCATCCAGCAAATACGGCGCCAGGTCGGTCTGGTGTTTCAAAACTTCAACCTCTTCCCGCATTTCAGTGTAATGCGCAATATTATCGAAGCTCCGATTCACGTATTGGGTATGACCAAGGAAGCTGCAGTTGAAAAAGCTCGGCAGTTGCTGGGCGATATGGGGTTGCTTGATAAGGCCGACGCTTATCCGTTTCAACTCTCGGGCGGGCAGCAACAACGTGTATCGATCGCACGTGCGCTTGCACTGAAGCCTGCGGTTCTCTGCTTCGACGAGCCTACAAGTGCCCTCGATCCCGAATTAACGGGGGAAATCCTCGAAGTAATAAAAAATCTGGCAAGAGAGCATATGACGATGGTTGTGGTGACGCACGAGATGGCGTTCGCCCGCGATATCTCTAATCGCGTCATCTTCATGGATGACGGGGTTATCGTTGAAGAAGGCTCGCCGGAACAAGTAATCGTTCATCCTCAAAACGAACGAACCAAACGCTTCCTTGCACGTTTCAGCAATTAGTCCGGTAGGCACGCATCAGCGCGTCGTTTAGCAACACCACCACTGCATTACAATTTCCCCGAAAGAACGAACCTTTAATGGCAGCTGCAAGCTGTTCGGCTTCTTCTAAGACAAAAAGCGGCATCGCGTAATGGTTCGACATAAGATGTACTAGCGCCATTAACAACGCCAACAGATAATTATCTTCTTCAAATGGTGCTATTCTGACAATTTCGACTAATAAAAAGGAGGCTGCTGCAACGGGATGCAGATGGCGCCATTCTTGTTCGAGTTGTGCAAAGAGAATTTCAAGTTTCTGCGAAACGTGAAGCGATGATTCGCTTCGATTGTCCTTCTCCTGGGGCACTCGATAGTGCACATCCTGAATCTTTGATCGATGGTGGACAAGCATCGCTTTAAAATCATGTAATTGTTGTTCACAGGGACGTATCGAAACATCATCTGTGTTTTGAATAAGACGGAGCGCTTCAAGCAGGTTGAGCACCAGAAGATGGTCTCTAAGCGATATATGTTCTACTAGCGTTCCGTTTGCAATATAGGTGATATCCGACTCGCTCAGGTGAAAACCTTCTAACCTGCAGCCGAATGCTGCAAATTCGATAATATTTGCATGCCGACCTTTAAAAGTCTGCCTGCATTCGTCGAGTGCCCTGAAATCTTGTACACCTGTATGAAGACTTCGGTTTTTAAGATGGCGGAGCGTACGGGCATCGCCTGGTTTCGGCTGCTTTGGTATCATATACGCCCAACCGTTGCGCCGTGCTCCCTCTATTCGCCCGCTCTGGCACAACCGGCGAACTCTCCGTTCGGTGATGTTCCATGCGAGTGCGGCCTCTTTCACCGTCATATAATTCATATGATCGTCCACCTCCGAATCTTACATTATACATTATTCGAACGCACAACAAGCAGAAAGAACAATTTCAAATGCTTTACCTGTTACACTGTTGGGAAAATCTGGGCATTCGTGTATACTCCGCTCGGAGGATGACGCAAGTGGACTTCTTTGATGTGGTGATTGTCGGATCGGGTCCTGCGGGAATGGGAGCGGCGTTTGAAATCATCAAGGGCAAACCAAACCTTCGGATTCTGATGATCGACCAAGAGCCTTTTTCTACCGGTGGGATGAGAAACGACTGCAAAATGAATTTCACCTACCCGATTGGATTTCCCGAAGAATATTGGGAAAAACAAGAGGCCGACAGGGCACTGAATCAGGTCATCGACTATCTGAAACCGACGATTCTTCCCAAAGCAAATATCGAAATCTACAGCAAGCGCGCCGAACGGCTCGGATGCAGTCTGGTCGATATCAGTCAAGCCCATCTCGGAACCGACGGCGGTCTGGTGCTTATAAAGCGTCTTCTTGCCGAGCTCAACGCCCTCGGCGTCACTTTGTCTCTCGGTGAAAAAATGCTTTCTGTCGATGACACGCGAAGATTCATCGTCACAGACAAACGAGATATCGGTTATGAAACATTGCTGATTGCTCCGGGACGCAAGGGATTTCATTTTTTACAAATGATGCTGCAGAGTCTCGGAGTGCCGTTTGTAGACAACATTGTCGACATCGGACTCCGAATCGAGACGCGTTTCGAACACTACCCCATCGTAGGCGATTATTATGATCCGAAATTCTATTTCCCAGAGAAAGTCAGGACGTTCTGTACCAACAGCGGCAACGCGCATGTAGTAAAAGAACGCTATGTAACTTCGAGAGGCGATGTGTGGTACTCGGTCAACGGTCATGCATATTCGGCTGATACTCACGAATCAAACGGCCTTGTGAATTTTGCGATATTGAAAACTGTGCGATTTACTGCACCGTTGGCCAGCGGTCAGGCGTTTGCAGAAAATCTCGGGCTCCAGGCAGCGCTTATGGGAGGGAATAAGCCTTTGATGCAGCGCGTAGGCGACTTTAGACTCGGTTCCAGGAGTAAAGAAAACAGCTTCAACAGCGACTTGTTCGACTTCCCCCCGACACTCAAGGATTGCTGTCCCGGTGATATTTCGCTCGCGATGCCGGCAAAGATTCTCAGAGCAATCTGGAAAGCGATGAAGAACCTCGACACGATCGTCCCCGGAGTGTTACATCCTTCGACAATCATGTACTATCCGGAAATCAAGTTGTATGCAAATAAACCTGTGTATCTCGATAGGAATTTCAGAGTTACCGACCGGGTATTCCTAGCAGGCGACGGAGCAGGAACAAGTCGCGGCATCACCGCTGCATGGGCGAGTGGAATCCGAGCTGCCCGGGGCATGGTGGAAAGAATCGGCTAAGGCCTACATCATCGGCGAAAAGAGCTTGAGCACGTTCCGTGCGAACCGATAATGAAGTGCAAGATTCTCTTCCTGTACGAGTGAAATTTCACGACAGAGCGGGAGCGTACGTTCGATGTCCATTTGAACGTCTTTCACGACAGAGGAATGATAAAAAGCTACTCCGCACTCGAAGTGAAGGTAGAAGCTACGGTAATCCATATTCATCGTCCCGACGATTGCAACCTCGTCGTCAGAGACGAACATCTTGGCATGGATAAATCCCGGAACATATTCGTAAATCTTTACTTTTCCACGAAGCAGCTGTAAATAATTCGAGCGGGTCACTGGATGTACATACCATTTATCGGGGTAATGGGGGGTTATGATGCGCACATCGACTCCGCTTTGGGCTGCGATAATCAATGCAGTAGCCATCTGCGTGTCTATAATCAGATACGGCGTGGTAATCCAGACATAGCGCTTGGCGTGATTGATGATTTGAATAAATGCGTTCTCAGAGATGTTTTCGCCGTCGAACGGGCTATCTCCGAACGGCTGGATAAAGCCATCCGTCTGATACAGGTTCTTACAGGTGAATTCTGTCAGATCGAGTTCTTCGTTTGCAGTAAAAATCCATTGCTGAAGGAACATCAGCGTAAGATTCCATACCGCAGCACCCTTGAGCATGACAGCCGTATCTTTCCAATGTCCGAACCTGATTCTACGGTTGATGTATTCGTCGGCAAAGTTAATGCCTCCGGTAAACCCCACATCTCCGTCGATGATGATGATTTTTCGGTGGTCCCTATAGTTGAGCCGGGGATTCAGATGTGGACGAACCTGATTGAAGGCATAGGCGGCAATCCCCATCGAACGAAGGTGCTTGTCATACGCAGGCGGCACCGTCGGCAGACTACCGAAGTCATCATACATAAGCCGTACCTGAATACCTTCGGCAGCCTTCTGTACCAATACTTCGAGCATTGCATCCCACATTTCGCCTTCTTCGAGA
Organism: Spirochaetales bacterium; assembly: GCA_012729295.1. Taxonomy (GTDB): domain Bacteria; phylum Spirochaetota; class Spirochaetia; order Sphaerochaetales; family Sphaerochaetaceae; genus JAAYDK01. Next base: position 4,086 of record JAAYDK010000078.1, read on the forward strand.
ATAAACGTCTCAAGGAATATGAAACGTTTGGCTTGTTTGAGTTCTTCCATGATGGCTTCAAACACCGATTCGCCCGAAGGGAAAAACTCGGCTGCCGTCTTATCCCATACGGGAGCACCGGAGATATTGGTGATATAGGCAGCTTGTCTGGCCAAGTCGAGGGAAGTAGCCGCCAACGTTCTATAAACCGAATCATCGGGTGCAGGCAGCATGATACGCATCTCGCGTTCGTAATGCTGCTGATATTTTTCCATCTGGCGAGCAAATCTACGCCCTCCACGGCGCAATCCGAAGAGGATATAGAAGGGTAATCCAAATATCGGTGCAGCCATGATGACAATGATCCAAGGTATCTTAAATGCCGGATTATCGTCGCGGGATATCACGTAAAAGACTGTAATGAATCCCAATGCGGTCATAATCGGAAGATATTTCGTAATTCCTGCCGAGACGTTAATGATGACGAATATCAGCACCGCCAACTGAAGCGCGACAAGTACGAAAAACCACAGCAGGCGACCTGTCAGCAGTTTGAGAAATTTTTTCATGGCTAACTCTCTTTTTTCGCGTCCTCCTCCTCGTCGTCATCCCCATACAACAGGTCTTCCTCGGTATCGATTTCCGATTCATCGACCTCGGGATCGTTATCCCGGTAATAATCATCGTCGTCCAACTCAATATTCGGATCCAAATCATCATCGTCGTCGAGTTCGGTATTCGGCAATTCGTCATCGTCGAATAGATCTTCATCGTCATAGTCATGGGATTCGAAGTAGGAAATATTTGTGTTCTGGCCACTCTCAGATGGTTTTAGTTCATCAGAAAGAAGGGATATTGCATCCAACCGCTCTTGAATCATCTCTTTTGAATAACCGGTTGTGCGATAAAAGGTCTTATCGAGAGCCTCGTGATAATATTCACGCGCTTTCGCATATGCACCGAGTTGCTCTTCTACCATCGCCGCATGTACGTAAGCTTCGGGAAAACGAGGTTTTGAATCAGCGATGAGTGAATGATAGAGTCTTCGCGCCTCTTCTAATTTTCCGGTCAGCAACAACAACCAGCCGCGATTGTCGAGCATCCCCGGAGATTCGGGTAATGCCGATGCAGATTCCTCGATAACCGCACGCGCTTCTTCAACATCACCGCGTTCGAGCAAGAAGCTTGATAGATTGATATAGAGATTCTTGTCGACTGTTTTCTCAGCCCGTAGGGTTTGTAAGATTTCGATTGCCTTATCCCGTTCGTTCATTGCCCAATGGGCCATGCTTTTTGAGATTTTCGCACCTGCGATGACTTGCACGTTAGGTTTCTTTTTACGAGATTCCCTTTCGATAATAGAATCCAGCATCTGCCCCGCTGTTTCGATATCGCTTCGCTGGATCCACAAATTTGCCAGCATAAGGTTGTAATTGGGAGCCAGTCCGGCTTCCCAGCCTCTTTTGAACATACGCCACGCTTTCGCCTCGTCTGCGTCTTTTTTGTTAAGCGTTCTGGAAGCAATCGCGACATAGATATAGCCTCGCTTCACATAGATGAAAACGAAAAAAATCACGAGAAATAGGATGAGTTTGATTTCTTGTGCAACAGGCAATATAATCACGACCAACACCGCGACGAGTGTTGCAATCGCAGAAGCGTTTTTGACCATTGGTGAGACCTCCAGCAGTTGGTGGTTCCATCATGCCACAATTGTTTGAACAATGCCAGTATGAACAGCACATAAGACCTCTTGTACAATCATTAGGCTCACGCTAGGATACCGATTATGGAGACTGACCAAAAGAAAGTGCTGCTACATTGTTGCTGTGGCCCCTGCTCGAGCGCAAGTGTCGAACGACTATTGAATCTCGGTTATGAGGTCGTGCTATTCTTCGGCAACAGCAATATCTATCCTAAAGAGGAAGCAGATAAACGATTCGGTGAACTTGAGAAGGTCGCTAAAGCATATAATCTACAAGTCATACGAAGAACCCAGAATCATGCCGACTGGCTTGCTGCAATCAAGGGTCTCGAGGGTGAAGTAGAAGGCGCAAGACGTTGCGATGTGTGTTTTCAGTACAATCTTCGTGAAGCTTCTCAATTAGCCGAAGAACTCAACATCCCCTATTTCACGACGACACTGACCATCAGCGTACATAAAAGTTCGCCGAAGATTTTTACCGTCGGTAGTGAGTTTGAAGGGTTTTTACCCATCGATTTTAAGAAACAGGGTGGATTCTCCCGCAGCTTGGAATTGGCAAAGGAACTTGATTTATACCGTCAGAATTACTGTGGATGTGAATTCTCATTGGTAGAGAGAGACAGACGTTTAGCCAAGAAGGTGTAGGCTGACTGCCATTACTGCCATCCCGCCAAGAACTCCGTAGATTGCCAAATGGTGCTCGCCGTATTTTTCTGCAGTAGGAAGCAGCTCGTCGAACGAAATATAGATCATGATTCCGGCAGTAGAGGCCATCACCATGCCTAACATCGTATCAGTATGAAAGATTGAAATTAGTGCCAGTCCGAGTAAGGCCCCGATCATCTCGGACAATCCCGACAGTAACGAGATAAGCAATGCTCTGCGGCGATTTCCCGTTGCAAAATAAATCGGCACGGCTACGGCGATACCTTCCGGGATATTATGGATGGCGATGGCGATAGCAATACTGATGCCCAGCCGGGTATCTGCCATAAAGCTTGTGAAAGTAGCCAACCCTTCCGGAATATTATGGACAGCAATGGCGACGGCAGTAAGCACACCGGTGCGCATCAAACATCTTTCGGTATGTTTGTCGCTACAATTTTCCAACATGTTTTTTACATCGGGAATTTCGTGCGGGTTGTCTGCCGAGGGAACAAATCTGTCGATGAGCGCGATGATGAGAATACCGAAAAAGAATGATAATAGGTTGATGATCGATGCAGTCGAGGTCGAAAATGATTTGGACAAGTAATGTAGTCCTTCCGGCAATATTTCCATGAACGAAAGATAGACCATCACTCCTGCCGAGAATCCGAGCGAGACAGCAAGAAAGCGGGAACTACTCCGCTTTTGAAACATACTGATCAAACCGCCGATACCCGTAGACAAACCGGCGATCAGCGTGACCGCCAACGATGAGACGACAACTGTGGGATTCATCATGACTGAACAATAATCTGTCGCTAGATTTCTGTCAATCTATAAGTTCGCTCCGGCTAACAATACTGTTTCGATTATCTTCCCGAACGCTTGAGAATCATCGCATGAATTGCATCGATTTCCATCGAATCGTCGATGAGTTGTTCGGTCATGCAGGAAATCCTTTCGACCAATTCATCATAGCAGTAATCTACGTTGTGCGAGTCGAACAATGAACAGGCGTGCCGGCTCATCATACGTGCTTTTACCGCAACGAAACCGAGTCGAATGGTCAAAGCTGCAGCAGCACGGCCTTGAACCTGGTCGTGCAAAATCAAGGTACGGGCATCATAAGACGATGAATGTAGAAAAGTTTCCAATTCAATTAACGGATGGAGCCATTTCCCGCTACTTTGAAAAACTATCGTTTCGTCTGTTGTGAGAACCTGCATCGAGACTCCCACGGGCAAGACCCGATGGCGCAACCAATGGGGAATCGCATTACTCATGAAAAACCCTCTTATTTACTGAAGATAAATCCCCATACGACATTCTGAGCCAATCCGTCATAGCCTACGAATCCGAGAGCATGCATGCCTTTAAGTCCCAAAAGCGACAATTCGGTCGATATCTCTGCCCCTACCGAATAATCTGGGAGGATCTGACCAACGTTTTTCCATAAAAGATTGGCATATACTCCCATTGAGGTATCGTTAAAAATAATCATTTCCCCTACGGTAGGCTTGAACGCTTGCGGAGTCCAGCAGGCTGAGATTTTCGATGTAATCATATGATTCGCCGGATTCGAAGCGCCTACCGGGGCAAGCGAGCCTTGGCTTAACAGCGTAGCATCGACAGTTCTGAACTGATCTGCGAGGTAGAACGGAACATCTCCACGACCGTCTAGAGCGAAACGGCCGTTGTACGATGCGCTAACCTCGAAATCCTCGGGAAGCGGGAAAGATGACCTGAATTTCGTATAGATAAAATTTCTGTCGTAGCTGTGAGCGAGCTGCCAGCCTCCGTCAAATGAGACGCTGAATGGATAGGCATGAAGGTTGTGCCATCCGACATGGGCTCCTGCGATTAGCGACATCGCACCTAGACTCATGTTCGGTCTTATATGATTTTCGAGCGAAACCATTCCCTGCAGTTCCAAACGATCATCCATCATCAGATGACGGCCTTCGAAGGCAACCCTGTTGTAATACGAGGGAAGCCAGCTGCTGTCCCAGGTGATTCCTAGATCGACCGAACTCATCAGAAACGGTAGCAGCGAGATTTCTAATGAAAACATCGAAGACGGATACAGGTCCATCGGCGTTACTGCCTTCCACCCTAATCCGGCATTTATGGAAAACTCGAAGCTTCTCCATCGTAAATCATAATCGAGACCGATGATGTTGTCGGTTTTCAAAAACCAGGGATCGCCATCGTAATGGTACGAGTTTAATCCAACAAAGAGCTGGTGCGAGATTCTTCGCTGATTGGTATGTGAAAACAGCTTGTAATGCTGTAGTACCTGTTGTTCCTTTGCTGAAAAATTTGCGCGAACAACCCGCATCTCCTCACCTGCACCACCAGCTGATAATGCTCTGATTTGTTCCCTCATGAGCTCTGCAGAGCGATAGCCCTTGAGTGAAATCTGATCGATCGAGGCAAAGTCCATGAAAGAAAAATCTTCCACATCGCAACGAATCCATAAGGTTTCGGGATACTTAAGCAGATTGTAGACACCTTGACGACGTTTGCTTAATTCAAAAGCAACGTTCAGAATCGAAACACTGTTACGCAGGTTAATATCCCGGCCTTCATAAAATGTAGTCGAGACAATGACAGTATCACCGTATGCATACGCGGCCTCAAGCGGAACCAGATTGGTGATTCCTCCGTCGATGAGCAGATGACCATTAAATTCCACGGGAGAAAAATAAATCGGAAGAACGAACGATGCCTCTAGAATCGAAATAAAATCGCCTTCCATAATATGTACTTGACGCTTGGTAGCAAGATCTTCTGCGACGACCATGACTGGCAGCGGCAGATCCTCCAAGCGCAACTGTTCACCGAGAAATGCCTCGATGATTGCGCTAAAACGTGAAGTGTCGAGAATCCCTCCGTTCAGCGGCAACGTCAAGTCGAACAACTGGCCGATGTCAACTCCGTTACAGACCGAAATAATCTGTTCGGGGGATAATCCGGCAGCGTACAGAAGAGCCACGATCGATCCCATCGAGTTCGAGATGATGTAATCGGGAACAATTCCTTGTTCTTCTAGATAAGTAAGCACTCCGATATGGGCGAAGGCTCTCGCCGAACCTCCGGACAAGACCAGTCCGACCGGCTCTCGTTCTCCACGCGTACGTTCTAAGATTTTTTGCCTGAATGCTTTCTCGCCGTATGAAATCGGAACGGTGGAAGCAAGTAAGTCGTCAGAGTTATTGAAAATCTGATCCGGTAAGGTAGTCGTAGCAAAGACAGAACTGCTGGCAAAAACTAAAACAGCTGCAATCAGAATCCATTTTTTACAACGGCTGGTCATCCATTACCTCCAACCTTGCCGACGACAAGGACACTAAATCATACGGGAAAACCGCAGAGACTGCAAGAAGTGACAACTTGTCGCGGATTATTTACCTTGCTGCTTACAGCGATACATCATCGCATCGGCACGCTCGAAAATGAGATAGGGATCGGAAACATCCGCCATCGAGCCGACTGCATAACCGAGAGATAC